>JAPLLF010000480.1 GCA_026387715.1 Pseudomonadota bacterium | reverse complement strand
CGGCAGAACTCGGTGCCAGAGCGGAACGCGTCCTCGGTGGTCGGGGACTTGCCCAGCGTCATTCGCTGATCAGATCAAACGTCGTCGTCGACGACAACCAAAAAACACCAAACTTCTAGTCCGCCCAGGCGTGCGTGAAGTTGTCCATGAACGCCTTCGCGGACAGCTCGAGGTGCTCGCGCGGGACGAGCTGCTGCATCGCGGCGACGCTCGCCGGCGGCAGATCCTTGTACTCGGAGACGACACGGATCGCGTTGAGTCCGTCGTTGAAGTACAGCGCGTACGCGTAGCTGTACGTGGCCTTCGTGTTGTCGTTCTCGTCCTGCTTCGTGGTCAGGCCGAGCTGGTAGGTCCAGATCATCGGCTGGCCGTGGAAGTCGACCGCGCCCGACTCGAACACCACGCCGGGTTGACCGACGAGGTTCTTCGGGAAGATCTGCTTGAGGACGTCCTCCTTGGCCTTCCACTTGTCGAGCTCCATCGGCAAGCAGTCGAAGCACGGCGCGATCGAGACCGTCACCTGCACGAACGGTCGCGCCTTCGTGGTGTGCCGGACGTCGACGCCGCTCGCGGTCTGGGCTCGCACGACCGAGCTCCACGACTCGAACGTGAGGTCGCCGAGCTTCTTGAGCTTGGCCTCGTCGAGCTTCGCGGTCGTCTTGACCGGCGGCTGGCCGGTCGCCGGCGGCAGCACCATGTCGGCGTTGGCCGCGGAGCCCGAGCCGGCCGATCCGGAGCCTGCGGAGCCACCCGACGATCCGGACGAGCCGACCTTCGTGACCTTCGCGGGCGGCGGGTCTTCCGTGGTCGGCTTGCCCTTGCAGCCGACGACGATCGCGCAACTCAGGAACAGATACGTCAGGCGATTCACCCGCCGAGCCTAGCTCAAGACGGCGGATGTTCGCGACGAAACTGTTCTTGCACCGGCCCACACTCCTGATGCGTCGTCGCATAACTCGCGAGCAAGCACCGCTGCTGGTCCGCGGGCAACGTCCGGCACTGCGCCGCGTAAGCCTGGGACTGACGCGCGCGATCCGTGATCGATGCGGGATCGCTGGCGCGCGCCATGCTCGGCGCCATGGCGAGCGCGAGCGCCGCGCGCTCGCACGTGTCGCCGTTCGGCGCGTGGCACTGCTCCAGCTTGGCCCAGATCTTCGCCGGGTCGCTCTCGTTGACCGTCAGCGTCGCCAGGGCATTCCCGGGATCGGCGAGCAACGCCGCACAATCGACCTCGGGCGTCGAGGTGCCGCCGCCACAGGCGGCGAGCGGCCCGACGATCGTGACGATCGTGACGATCGTGACGATCGTGACGACCGTGATCACCCGCACGCCGATCACGCGCGCTCGAACAAGCCCGCGGCGCCCTGGCCGCCGCCGATGCACCTCGTGACGATCGCGTAGCGCGCGCCGCGGCGGCGGAGCTCGTACAGCGCCGTCGCGGTCAGCTTCGCGCCGGTGCACCCGAGCGGATGACCGAGCGCGATGGCGCCGCCGTTGACGTTGAGCTTGTCGTCGGGGATGCCGAGCTCCTGCTGGCAGTACGCGGCCTGACACGCGAACGCCTCGTTCATCTCGAACAGATCGATGTCCGAGACCTTGAGGTTGTTCTTTGCGAGCAGCTTCTGCACCGCGGGCAGCGGGCCGATGCCCATGATCGTCGGATCGACGCCGACGGTGACGAAGCTGCGGAAGATGCCGAGCGGCTTGATGCCGAGCTCGTCGGCCTTCGCGCGCGACATCACGAGCGCGGCAGCCGCGCCGTCGGAGATCGGCGACGCGTTGCCGGCGGTCACGCTGCCACCGATCGCGAACGCGGGCGGCAGCTTGGCGAGGCCCTCGAGGGTGGTCTCGCCGCGCGGCAGCTCGTCGATCGTGAAGTCGCGGTACACGCGCTCGCCGGTCGCGCCGTAGCCGACGGCGCGCACGGGCACGATCTCGTCCTTGAACACGCCCTTGTCGAGCGCGGCCTTGGCCTTCATCTGCGAGTTGTAGGCGAGCCGATCCTGGACCTCGCGCGAGATCCCGAACCGCTTGGCGACGTTCTCGGCGGTGATGCCCATCGGCGTGTTGGCGCCGGCCATCTTCTGCATGAGCTCGGGCGACGCCGACAGGTGGAAGCCCGTCATCGGCACGTACGTCATCGACTCGACGCCACCGGCGATCACGATGTCGTTCGAGCCGACCGCGATCGAGCCGGCCGCGGTCGCGATCGCCTGGAGGCCGCTCGAGCAGAACCGGTTGATGGTCTGGCCGCCGACGCCCTCGCCGAGATCGGCGAGCAGCGCGACGAGCCGCGCCATGTTGAGCCCCTGCTCGCCCTCGGGCATCGCGCAGCCCAGGACGACGTCGTCGATCTTCCCCGCGGCCTGGGGCACGCGAGCCATGAGCCCGCGGATGACATCCGCGGCGAGCTCGTCCGGACGCTTGGTCGAGAGCGAACCCTTGTGACCGCGGCCGACCGCGGAGCGAACTGCTTCGGCAATAACGATTTCCATGAGGGGGCTCCTTAGTTCCGGAGGGGTTTCTGGTTCTGCAGCATGTACTGCATGCGTGCCTGGGACAGCGGCTCGCCGCACAGCGAGAGGAAGGCCTCGCGCTCGAGCTCGAGGATCTCGTCCTCGGTGACCGCGTGCGTGCTGCCGGTCGGGCCGCCGCAGAGCACGTTCGCGAGCTTCATCGCGATCGTGCGGTCGTGCGCGCTGGCGTAGCCGCCGGCGACGAGCGTGTTCACCATCATCTCGAGCGTCGCGATGCCGGACTCGCCCGGCAGCTTGTACGCGCGCGGCACCGGCGGGTGGTAGCCCGCGCTGGCCAGGCCGATCGCGCGCTGCTTGGTCTCGTGCAGCTGACGCGCGCGGTCGAACGACACGCCGTCGGTGTTGCGGAAGAAGCCGAACGCCTTGCCCTCCTCGGCCGACGTCGCGACCTTGGCGAGCGCGATGTTCTTGAACGTCTGCGTCACCATCGCGTAGGTGTCGACCTCGGCGCCCTCGGGGATCGACTCGAGCGAGCGCCACAGCATGTTCATCGTGCCGGCGCCGCCGGGGATGAGGCCCACGCCGACCTCGACGAGGCCCGAGTAGGTCTCGGCCGCGGCCTGCACCGCGTCGGCCCCCATGCAGAGCTCGAGCCCGCCGCCGAGCGTCATGTTGTACGGCGCGGCGACCACCGGGATCGTGGCGTACTTCATCCGCTGGGTCGCGTACTGGTAGCCCTTGATCATCTCGCGCAGCTGGTCCCACTGCTTCTGGCCCGCGGCGACCACGACGGCGAACAGGTTCGCGCCGACGCAGAAGAACTCGCCCTGGTTCCAGATCACCATCGCGCGGAAGTCCTGCTCGGCGCGCGCGGTCGCGTCGTGGAGCATCTTGATCACGTCGGAGTCGATCGAGTTCGCCTTGGTCTTGAAGGTGAGCCCGAGCACGCCGTCGCCGAGATCCCACGCCTCGGCGCCGGCGTTCTTGAGCACCGGCGAGCCGCCGCGCTTGAGCACGTCGAACGTCGCCTCGCGGGCGTCGAGCGTGCGCTCCGCGTAGGCCCCGCGACCCGGATCCCACACGCGGGTGCCGTCGTAGAAGCTCTTGGCGTTCGCCGCGCGCATGGTGTCGACCCACGCGGGCAGCGCGACGCCGTCCGCCTTCATGCGATCGGCGGTCTCGGCGAACCCGAGCGCGTCCCAGGTCTCGAACGGGCCGAGCTCCCAGCCGTAGCCCCAGCGCATCGCGTCGTCGATCGCCGGCACGTTGTCGGTGATCTCGGGGATCCGGCGGGCGGCGTACGCGAGCGAGCGCGACAGCACGGTCCACGCGAACTCGCCGGCGGCGCCGGCGGACGCGACGAGGGCTTTGACGCGCGCCTTCGGATCTTCGAGCCGCGCCGCGGCCTTGCACGCCTTGGCGATGTCGGCGTTGCCGCCCTTGGCGCGGTACGCGCCGGTCTTGGGATCGAGCGTCTGCAGATCCGGGCCGACCTTCTTGTAGAAGCCGCCCTTGGTCTTGTCGCCGAGCTGGCCCAGCTCGATCATCTTGCCGATGAAGTCGGGCGCCTTGAATACCGCGCGATCCTCGTCGGTGGTGAGCGTCTCGTAGCAGTTCTTGGCGACGTGGCCGACGGTGTCGAGGCCGACGACGTCCGCGGTGCGGAACGTCGCGCTCTTGGGGTGCGCCATCGCCAGGCCGGTGATCTGATCGACGTCCTCGGGGGTGAGGTCGCGCTCGATCATCAGGTGGATCGCCGTCATCATCGACTGCAGGCCGATGCGATTACCGATGAAGTTCGGCGTGTCCTTGGCCCACACGATGCCCTTGCCGAGCAGCTCGCGGCCGAACGTCTCGGCGCGCTCCTTGGCCTCGGCCGAGGTCTCCGGTCCCGCCACGAGCTCGAGGAGCTTCATGTAGCGCGGCGGGTTGAAGAAGTGGGTCACCATGAAGTTCGCCTTGAACTGCGCGGTGCGGCCCACCAGCATGTCGGCGATCCGGAGGCCCGACGTGTTCGACGCGACGATCGCGTGTGGCTGCGCGAGCTTCTCGAGCTTCTCGAACAGCGCGATCTTGATGTCGAGCCGCTCGATGACGGCCTCGATGATCAGATCGCACTCGGCGACCTTGCCGAGGTCGTCGTCGAAGTTGCCGACCGAGATGAGGTTCAAGTTGCGCGCGTGCATGAGCGCGGCGGGCTTGGACTTCTTGAGCTTCTCGACGGCGCCGGCGGCGAACGCATCGCGCAGCGGCTTCTTCTTCCGATCCTCATCGGAGATCTTGGGTGGGACGATATCCAGGAGGATGACCGGGATACCAGCGTTGGCGCAGTGGGCGGCGATGCCGCTGCCCATCACGCCGGCACCGAGCACGGCGACGCGACGGATCGGAAGTGTCATGCGCGGACCATAGCCGATCCGCCCGGCCCCGATCGGGCTCCGGGCTCGTCCGATCCGCGCTGAACCGGCCTTACTGGATGATCGGCGCGTCGGTCGCGACGCCCGCGCCGAACCAGCGGATGGCGCCGGCGAACACCGCGTGCCCGACGCCGGTCACCGGATCGATCTCGATGATCTTGCCGGTGCCCGCGGCCGCACCCTCGTCGACGAAGCCGTAGAACTTGCCGGCCCAGAAGCCGAGCCCGAAGATCTTGTCGAACCCGGTCGGGTTCGGCGCCAGCGTCGCCTTCCACGTCGTCGGGTCGATCTTGGCGAGGTAGTCGGGGCCCGGCGTGTTGCCGACGTCGACGGTGGCGTAGATGCCGAGGTTGACGACGCCGATCAGATCGCCGCTCGAGCGGATCTGGTCGGCCCCGGACATGCCGTAGTTACCGATCGAGACCGCGGTGCCGGCGACCGGATCGATCTGGAACACCTCGCCGGCCGAGTCGGCCGACACCAGGATGTCCTCGCCGCCGAGCGTCGGGTTGGGCACGTACGACAGCGACGTGAGGTTGTGCGCGGCCGCGTCGAGCACGTGCATGTTCGAGGTCGCGCCCGTGGTGGGGTCGATCGTGTAGACCTTGTCGAACGTGATGCCCACCATGTGATCGCCCTTGTCGATCGCGATGTCGGTGATGCTCTGCGTGCCGATGCCGGTCATGTCGCCGATGTCGTTCGCGGTGAGCGTCGTGGTGTCGACGCGGTACAGGCGCGTGCCGCTGTGGGCATAGACCCGCGACTGGTCGGCGACCGGTGGGGCATCCGCGCTGTCGCCCCCTGTCGCGGGCGCGTCGACCGTGCCCATGTTGCGATCATCGGGACCGCACGCGACGAGGGTGGTACCGACGAGGAACAGCATGACGGTGCGCATGGCGGCGGACCATATCAGGCAATCGATTCGGGCTGGAGGGATTTCCGTTTTCGTTCATGACCGCGTCCACCGGACGTGTAAGCTGGGAATCTCCAAGCGCGTCACCTGGTTGACGTGCACCCCGCTGATGGCCCCGCCGCCGCCTGACCGCACCGAGACGTTGTCGCCTCGCCCCGACCACGAGGTTGGAGGGGCGGCTGCGATCCCGATCACGGTCCCGCCGGTCGGCGCCGATGATCCCGACCGCTACGAGGCGATCGGCGAGCACGGTCGAGGCGGGCTCGGCCGGGTCGTGCGCGCGGTCGATCGACGCCTCCACCGGACGGTCGCCGTGAAGGAGCTGCTCCGCCGCAACGACGCGGGCAACGAGGCGCGGTTCATGCGCGAGGCGCTGATCACCGCGCGGCTCGAGCACCCAGGCATCGTCCCGGTCCACGAGGCCGGGCGGTGGCCGAACGGCGAGCCGTACTACGTGATGAAGCTCGTCGAGGGACGCACCCTCAAGGAGCTGATCGCCGAGCAGCCCGCGCTGCGCGAGCGCCTCGTGCTGCTCCAGCACGTGATCGCGATCGCCGACGCCGTCGGCTACGCGCACAGCGAGGGTGTGATCCACCGAGACCTCAAGCCGAGCAACGTGATCGTCGGCGAGTTCGGCGAGACGATCGTCGTCGACTGGGGGCTCGCCCGCGACCTCCGGCAGGAGCGCGAGCCGAACGGCGACCAGGTGATCGGCACCCCCGCGTACATGGCCCCGGAGCAAGCGCGCGGCGAGCTCGTCGACGAGCGCGCCGACGTCTACGCGATCGGCGCGATCCTCTACGAGGTGCTCGCCGGCGCCGCGCCGCATGCGGCGACGGGCGATGGCGACGAGGGGACGCCCCGCGCGACGCTCGCGCGCGTGCTCGCCGGGCCGCCACGCCCGATCGGCGACGTCGTGCCGGCGATCCCGCGCGAGCTCGCGACGATCGTGGGCAAGGCGATGGCGCGCGTGCCCGAGTCGCGTTACCGCAACGCGACCGCGCTCGCCGAGGACCTGCGGCGCTACCAGACCGGCAAGCTCGTCAGCGCGCACTCGTACACGCCCCTGTCGCGGCTCAGGAAGAAGCTCGGCCAGCATCGCGGCGTCGCGATCGTGGCGGCCGCGAGCGCCCTCGCGCTCGCCGGCGTCGGCGTGGCGTCGTTCCGCGGCGTCGTCGCCGAGCGCAACATCGCCAACACGGAGCGGCTCCGGACCGAGGCCGCGCTCGCCTCGACCGAGCAGCGCAAGCGCGAGCTCGTGCTGCTCCAGGCCGAGACCGCGCTGCGGGAGGATCCGACGGCGACGCTGGCGTGGCTCAAGGCCAGCCTGGCCACGTCGCCGGTCGCCAGCACGCCGGGCGCGCGATCGCCCGACGATCTCGCGCGCGCGGTCGATCTCGTCGACGAGGCGACGTCGCTGGGCGTCGCGAAGCACGTGTTCCGCGCCGGCGACTGGGTGTTCGACGCGGTGTTCACCCCGGACGGCAAGACGCTGATCGCCGCGGTCCGCGACGGCACGCTCCGCGCCTACGATCTCGCGACCGGCAGCGCGCGCACGCTCGGCCGTGCCTCCGGTGCGTCCGAGATGCTCGCGCTCGCGCCCGACGGCGTCACCGTGATCACGGGTGGCTCGATGGGCGAGGTCCGCGCGTGGCCGCTCGCCGGC
>JAPLLF010000408.1 GCA_026387715.1 Pseudomonadota bacterium | reverse complement strand
CGCACCTCGAGGGCGTGCTGATCGGCACGCGCTCCGCGACGCAGGGCGCGTGCACGTACCAGATCACGGCCATTCTGCGCGCCGGGCTCGTGACGGACACGCTGACCGGCACGATCACCTACACGGCGACGACCAATCACCACGCGGACTGCGGCACGCTCGAGACCTGCGCCTCGACCCAGGACTTCAACGGGCTCCGCCCACCGCCGTGAAGTCGCTGGTCCCCGCGGTCGATCGACCGCCGAAGCTCGTGACCGAGCGGCTGATGTTGCGCGAGCTGCGCGACGACGATGCGGCAGACGTCGCGCGCGGTGCGGGGGATCGCCGCGTCGCGAAGTACCTCACGCAGGTGCCGAACCCGTACACCGTAGCGGTCGCCCGCCGCTGGATCGCCCAGCGCGTCACGTGGTGGGACACGGGGAAGGGCGCGACGCTCGCGATCGTGCGCCGCAACGCACCCGACGACGTGCTCGGCACGGTGAGCCTGCGGCGCACCCCCCGCGACGCGCGCGCGGAGCTCGGCTACTGGCTCGCGGCGCCCGCCTGGGGGGCCGGCATCGTGTCCGAGGCGACGCGCTCGGTCGTCGCCTGGGGCTTCCGCGATCTCGGGCTCCGGCGGATCTACGCCGAGGTGTTCGCCGGCAATCGCGCCTCGTGTCGGGTGCTCGAGAAGCTCGGGATGACGCTCGAGGGGCTCAAGCGCGAGCACGTTCGCAAGGGCCACACGCACCACGACGTGCTGCTCTACGGCCTGTTGCGCACCGAGTGGAAGGATCGCTAGCGACGCCGGCGGGCGAGCGCGAAGCCGATCACGAGGCCGGCGCCGAGGCCAAGACCGATGCCAAGACCAAAACCACCCCGTGCGGTGGGTGGAGCCGGGCGCACGTCGGCGGCGAGGGGGGCCGTGCGAACCCCCTGGAGCGCGAGGCCGGCCGCCACCGCGCACGCGAGCCCGACCAGGATCGCCAGGATCCACAGGCCGCGGGGGAGCGGCTGACGGGCCTGCTTCGCGGCGTCCGCGATCGCGCGGGCCCGCGCCTCGACGTCGGGGTCGGGCATCCCGCGTCTTTAGCACGCGACTTGCTGTGCTCGTGTTAGACCGACGAGTCGTCGCACACTTAGCTCCACTTCCCCGACGACCTCGTTGCGAACCTCGACATGCGCACCACCCTCCCGTTCCTTCTTGTCACGCTCGTCGGTTGCGGTCGCGCGTCCCCGGCGACCGTCGACGAGCCCGATGCCCCGCTCGCGGTCCCCGATGCCGATGGGCGGTGCGCCGCCAGCCACGCGGGGGCGCCGTGCGTGCTCGCGGCCTACGACGCCGCCGTCGCCTGCGATCCGGGCGCGCTCGCGACGCTGCGTACCGAGCTGGACGCACGGGCGACCCTCGGGCCGCTGTGGGCTGGTGGGCGCGCGCTGTTTCGCTCCCCGCAGCCGATCGCGATCGCCGGCGACTGGAACGGCTGGTCGACGACCGCGCTGGTCACCACGCCGCTCTGTGGTGACCCCGAGCTGGTGATCGCCGTCGGAGACGTCCCGGTCGGCTACCACACGTACAAGCACGCGCTGGGTGAGGCGTGGTCGCTCGATGCCACGAACCCGGCGTTCGCCTACGACGACTTCGCCGGCAACGCCGACGGCATGAACAGCGTGCTCAACACCCCCGGCTCCGGCCGCGGCCACGTCGTCCACCTCGATCCAGCGTGCTCGACGGCGCTCGGCAACTGCCGCGACGTCACCGCGTACCTGCCGCCGGACTACACCGCCCCGGCGACCGCGGCGGTGCGCTATCCGGTCGTGTTCCTCCACGACGGCCAGAACGTGTGGAGCGATCACGACTGCTGCTTCGGGCACACGGGCTGGGAGGTCGACACCACGCTCGACGCCGAGATCGCCGCGGGGCACGTCGCCCCGATCATCGCGATCGCCGCCGACCATTCGATCGCGCGCAACGCCGAGTACGGCCTGTCGATCGACACGATGATGACGTTCATCACGTTCCAGGTCGAGGAGCTGCAGCCGCACGCGCTCGCACAGGTCCGTGGGGACGATCACCATCTGTTCGTCGCGGGGAGCTCGCTCGGCGGCCTCGTCTCGATGGAGCTGGTCCTGCGCTATCCGTCGATCTATGCGGGTGCCGGGTCGTTGTCCGGGGCGTTCTGGCCGAACATGGACACCCAGCAAGCGGTTCGCGACCACGTCGCCCAGCTCGGCAAGCAGCCGGTCGCGATCTACCTCGATCACGGGGGCGCGATCGCCGACAACAGCGACGGCGCCGCCGACTCGGTCGAGGTCCGCGACCTCCTGGTCGGGCTCGGCTGGCAGCGCTCCGACTCGCCGTCCTGCGCCGCGCCAGGGCCCAACGCGCTCTGCTACTTCACCGAACCGGGCGCGACCCACGACGAGCTGGCCTGGAAGGCGCGCGCGTGGCGGATGCTGCGGTTCTTTGCGCCCACCTGAGGTCGAGTCACCACCGCGGATCTGGGGGTGTTTGCACCAGGGTGGGAGTCCACACCCCGATCGCGTCCTCACGTCGAAATCTGGGCGTGATCGGATCCCAATGATCTCGCGGATCAGGAACATGGCGCCTCGCTCCGACCCGGCACACCCGTTGCTTTAGAGTCACGCCATGAACAAGCTCCTGTCCCTCGCGCTCGCGCTTCCACTCGTCGCCTGCGTCGTGGGGACCGACGAGATGACGCCTGGCCCGGGGCCGGGCAGTGCCCCCGTCGGGAGCGATCCCCCGCCGAGCGGCACGGATCCCGATCCCACGGCCCTCCAGGGCTCGATCACCGCGCCGCTCACCCTCAGCGGTGCCGTCAAGGTGACCGGCGCCATCACGATCGAAGCTGGCGCGGTCGTCACCGTGATGCCGGGCACGACGATCGAGATCGCCTCGCCGTCGGTCGCGATCAACGTCAAGGGCACGTTCGACATCCAGGGCGCCAAGGGCAGCGAGGTCGTGATGCAGCCGACCAACGCCGCGGATCACTGGGGTGGCGTGAACGTGACGGGCTCGTACAAGATGTCGTACGGCAAGCAGATCGGTGGTCCGATCCACATGTCGGGCGCGACGGCGTCGACGCTGATCGTCGATTCGACGATGGCGCGCGCGAGCGGCGACTACCTCGTGATGGGCGGCGGCACGCTCGACGTCCAGTACTCGAACCTCGGGCTCGAGACCGGCGACTCGAGTCACTGCAACCTGCACCTCAACCAGGCGGCGTCGATCGTGTTCACCCACAACAACATCGCGGGCGCGCCGTACGGCCTGATGTTCTACGCGGGCGCCGGCGACTTCACCCACAACAACTGGATCACGGTGACCGGCCAGTACGCCGTCGAGCCCGGCAACACCGGCTCGGCCAACTTCGCGGACAGCTACTTCAGCGGTGGTCAGCCGACCGCCACGCCCGGCCTGAACTACAACCCGCTGGCGAGCGCCAAGCTGCTCGACGTCGGCCCGCGCTGATCACCGGTTTCCGGCTCGGCACGGCCCCCGACGGGGCCGTCGTCATTTTCGGGGCAGGGACACGATGCGCTCGAGGATGCTCGCGTCCTCGGGCGGCGTCGGCGTGAGCAGGTAGACGCCGATCACGAGGTCGCCGTCGCGGTACGCCTTCATCGCGCGCGTGCCCGCCTGGAGCAGGCCGCTCGCGCGCAGCGTGGCCATCGCCTCGTCGGAGACCGGCGAGAGCTTCATGCGATCGGCGACCAGCTGGTTCCACCGCTCGGTGGCGCGACCGTCGTCGGCGAACCGCTCCCACCGGCGGATCTCGACGAGCGTCTCCTTGTCGAACACCGCGGTGACCCACGACTCGCCCCACTCGGGGCCGAGGCGCTCGCAGCGCGGATAGTTCTCGTAGCGTCCCGGCGGCAGCTCCTGGTGACAGTACTGGTGCTGGCGCAGCACCTTGGTCGTGCTCGCGCGGTCGCCGCCGAGCTTCATCGTCAGCGGCGCCTCGGCAGTGGCGCCCGCGCAGCCGCCGAGCCCGACGAAGATCATGGCGAGGTGCGTGATCGATCTCATGCGCCCGGACGCTACCACGCGTGCTAGCGTCCGCCGCGATGCGTCGCTCGATCGCTGCTCTCGTGCTGGCTCTCGCGGCTTCCTGTGGATCCGATGGCGGCCTGCCGCCGATCCGAGCGACCCCACCCGACGCGCCGGCGACCAACGACCCGGCGTTCAAGATCAAGGGGCTCAAGCACTGGTACCTGATCGGTGACGGGCTCACCGCCAACGCCGACCTCGCGCTCGAGCTCGTCGCGCCCGACGGCACGCGGTACGTCGACGCCTGGATCGTCGCTGCCGATGGCACCGCGACGCCGATCCGGCTCGCGCCATCAACCGCCACCGCCAACGTGTTCGCCCTCGACACCAGCGGGCTGGCGCTCGCCGCGGGGAGCTATTCGCTGATCCTCGCCGCCGACGGCGACGCCGCGGTCGCGAAGCTGACGTTCGCGCGCACCTCGCCGTACTACGTGCTCGTCACGACCGACTGGGACTTCTCGGATCCGGGCGATGCGGTGCTCGCCTCGCACCGCGAGCTCCACGCCAACCATCCCGGCGTGAAGATCACTCACTTCGCGGGGCCGTACTCGTTCACCGATCCGGCCGTGCCGCCGGCACGCCAGGACGAGCTTCCGCGCGGGCGGATGGACCGCGACGAGCGAGACGCTGCTGGCGCTCAACGACAAGGGCTACGTCGCCGACACCAGCGCGCTCAACTGGCGCACGATCGAGGAGTGGGATGGCCGGGGCACCGGCGAGCTGTATCGCTGGAACATGGCGACCTGGGCGCCGATCAACGACACCAGCCAGCCGTACCACCCGAGCGAGACCGACAAGCTCGCCTCCGGCACGATGCCGATCCTCGAGGTCCCCGACAACGGGACGATGATCGACTACGTCACGCTCGAGGAGATGACGGCGATCTTCGACGCGAACTTCATGGGCACGCCGCTGGCGAAGCCGACCACGCTGGTGATGGGCTTCCACCCGTCGATGACCTTCTCGCAGGCCGAGTTCCTCCGCGTGCACTACTTCCTGGCGTACGCCGACGAGCACCTCGCGGCGAAGGACACCGGGCCGGTCGTCTACACGACGCTCTCGGACGTGGCGAAGGTGTTCCCGCTCGAGTGATCGTACAGGCGTCAGCTCAGATCGGAGAAGAACGCATCGCAGCGGGTGATGCCACGCTTGATCTGGAACTCGACGCGGACGCGAAACGGGCCCTGCGGCACGACCGGGAGGTAGCGCGAGGCGAGCGTGTAGTGGTGGCGTGCGGCGACGTAGTCGACGACGTCCTCGTGCGCCTTGCCGACGTTGTGGTGATACAGCGCGAAGAACGGCAGCGCGCGATCGTCGTGCCGGGTGGCGGCCTCGGCCCGCGCGAGCGCCAGCTGGTGCCAGCGGAGGGTGTCGACCTCGGTGCGCTGGTGGCGCGCGACGTAGTGCGCCGCGATGCAGGCCTCGAAGTCGTCGGTGCTCGTGACCCAGGCCTTGAGGAACAGCACGCGCGCCTCCGGGAACGCCGCGGCGCTCTCGGCTTCGATGCCGAGGGCGCACAGCTGAACGATCTGGTTGCCGAAATCCAAGCGGAGCGGACCTTACGGCCGTGGCGGGTCGCGCGCAACCGCGCGCGCGGCTACGGGGCGACCTTCGACGCGAGGTGGCAGTAGTGATCCATGGCGACCTCCGCGGTCATGCCCTTCTTCTTGGCCCACGCGTCGTACTTGGCGCGACCCTTGAGGTCCATCATGCCAGGACGTGCGCCGGTGCAGTCGCCGCTCGTCGCCTGCTTGAACAGCGCGTAGAGCTCGAGCTGCGTGTCGTTTCCGAGGCCGGTGACCGGCTTGACCCGCACCTGCGCCGCTGCAAATCGCTCCGCGAGTTCCGCCATGGGCGCACCTTAGCTCAGTTGGCCGGGTCGTACGGCGACGGATCGGTGTCGTCGGGTCGGCCGTCGTTGTCGAAGTCGTGCGCTGGTGTTTTCGTGAGGCGCACCGAGGGCGTCCCCGTACGATACGACGCGAGCAGCGAGGTGACCTGGTCGAGGGTCTCGTAGATCGGCTCGTCGATCGTGATCGCCGCCGGTAGCTTCGGGAACGGATCGGCGGGGTCGTGCGGGAAGCCGGGGAGATACTCGAGCTTGCCGCGCTCGGCGCTCCAGTTGTAGCCGTGGGTCGCGGGGGCGTACTGCACGAGCACGCCGGTCTGGCCGTCGACGTTCGCCGTCGCGGGCGAGGCGACCGGCGGGAGGCCGCTGGGATCGTCGTAGCTGGGGACGAGCAGGCCGAGGCCGAACGCGCGGGCGAGCGCGAGGGTGCCCGCGTTCGCCATGATCTCGTCCCCGACCACCTCGATGGCGACGACGTTGCGCGGGCCGATGCCGGGCGCGCGGTCGCGGAGCACGTGCGGGGCGAACGTCAGCGGATCGGCGCCGTCGAACACGGCCTGCATCAGCGCGAGGATCGGATGGAACCGATCGAGCGTGCCGCGCGTGCGATAGATCTGCTCGACGAACGGGATCGCGAGGGTCCCGATGCTCGCGCTCTGCGGCATGATCTGATCGAGCAGCCCCCCGCCGGGCACGTCGAGCACGTACAGGCCGATGGCGGGCTCGATCGCGGCGAGGTCGCTGCCGACGATCGTCCCGAACGACTCGCCGAGGTACGCCAGGTGGGTGGTGTCGAGCTTCGGCGCTGCGCCGTAGGGCGCGGCGAGCGCGCCGAGGTCGAGCGCGGGATCGGTCAGCAGGCGCGCGAGCTGGCTCATGTCGAGCGCCGACTGGCGGATCGCGTCGCGGATCGCGGCGACGTTGAGGAAGCCCTCGAAGAACCCGAGGTACGCCGCGTAGCCGGGGTCGTCGCCGAACCCGTCGACGAGCGCGCGATCGCCGGTGAACGCGGGCTTGCCGCCGAGGTTGTTCGCGCCGTCGACGTCGGCGAACCGCGAGCCGTGCCCCCACAGATCGATCGCGACGACGGCGTAGCCCTGCGCGGCCAGCGGCTCGGCGAGGTTCAGCATCGAGGTCCGGCTGCCGCCGAGGCCGTGGCCGAACATCACGACGGGAAACCCGGCGGGCGGCGGCGCGCCCGTGGGCAACACGAACGTCACCGGGATCAGCTCGGTGGCGCGGATCGTCGGCTTGCCGTCGCCGCCCAGCTGGAACGTCTCGTCCTCGGGGCCGTCGGTCATCGTGTCGTCGCCGCGAAACCGCGCGATCGACATCCGGCCGGTCGCGACCACGGCGATGTGATCGTGCGCCATCCCGGTCGCGTTGTCGGTCCCCCAGCGCTCGAGGCCGGCGCGGGGCCCGCTGGTCGCGCGCGTGGCCTGGCCGAGCAGCGCCTCGAGCCGCGGCGGGGTGTCGAACACGAGCGCGGGCGCGAACGTCAGGGTGGGCGCGGGCGCGGCGGCGAGCACCGCGCGCGCGTCGTACAGGGTCTTGCTCGCGTGCGCCGTCGTGAACACCGCGACGCCGGCGAGCCCGGCGACGCCGGCCTGGTCGATCGCCTCGGCGGTGGTCTGCCAGCGCTCGGGTGCGTTCGCCGCGGCTCCGGCGGGCATCGCGATCAGCGTCTGCGAGGTCGCCGCGTGCACCGCGGTCGTGAGCAGCGCCGCGTAGCGGGTGCCCTCGCGGAGCTGGTGACCGGGCGCCGGCGAGCCGGCGACGACCTGCCGATCGGCGTCGTACCGCCACTGGTAGGGGACGACGACGTCCAGCTCCGGCGAGCCGGGCTCGACCCCGCGCACGCACACGACCTCGCACGTCGACGTCTCGGCCGGGATCGTCGTCGGATCGAGGTCGCCGTCGACGAAGAACTCGACGACGGGTCGCAGGCCGAAGCCGTCGAGCGCCGCGAGGTGCCGCGCGACGAGGTCCGCGTGGCCCCGGGCGATCGCGTCGAAGCCGACGACGAGCCCGAGGTGATCGCCGTCGCGCACCGCGTCGGTCGGGAACGGCGCGTCGCCGTAGGCGGGCTGCGCGGCCGTCATCTTCGCGATCACGCGCACCCCGCTCGGGGTGTCGTCGCCGCAGCCCAGGAGTCCGAGTCCGACGAGCACGGCGCGACGCATGGAGGTATCGTACCGCGAATGGCGACCTCCCTCTGGCGGCTCGATGGTCGGCTCGCGCTGGTGACCGGCGGCACGCGCGGCATCGGCCGCGCGATCGTCGAGGAGCTGGTCGCGCTGGGCGCGCACGTGATCGCGGTCGCACGGGGCCCGATCGACGACGCGCTCGGCGCGCTCGGCGTGGAGGGCGTCGCCGCCGACGTGACGGTCGCGACCGATCGCGCGCGGATCGTGGCCGCCGTCGGGGGACGCGCGCTCCACGTGCTCGTGCACGACGCCGGGACGAACGTCCGTGGGCCGCTGACGGGCTACGACGACGCGACGATCGAGCGGCTGCTCGCGGTGAACCTCACCGCGCCGATCCTGCTGTCGCGCGATCTTTATTTGGCGTTGCGGGCGGCGCAGGGCGCCAGCGTCGTCCACGTCGGCTCGGTGGCGGGCATCGTCGCGCTGCCGACGGGGATCGCCTACGCCGCCGCGAAGGCCGGCCTCGGGCAGGTCGCGCGCACGCTCGCCCTCGAGTGGGCGCGCGACGGGATCCGCGTGAACACCGTCGCGCCGTGGTACACGCGCACGCCGCTCGTCGAGCCGGTGCTCGCCGACGCCGCGCGGCTCGCCGCGATCCTGGCCGCCACCCCGCTGGGGCGGATCGCCGAGCCTCGCGAGGTCGCGGCCGTGGTCGCGTTCCTCGCGATGCCGGCCGCGTCCTACGTGACCGGCCAGCACCTCGCGGTCGACGGGGGCATGACGCTCCAGGGGCTCGGGGCGCTCGGGGTGCTGTGATACCGTCTCGATCGTGAAGTGCCCCGGATGTGCGAGCGAGATGGCGACGCAGGTGGTCCTCGACATCGAGATCGACGCTTGCGGTCAGTGCGGCGGCATCGTGCTCGACAAGGGTGAGCCCGAGGAGATCGAGCGGCTCGGGGTCGCCGGGATCGTCGAGGGGGCGTCGGCGATCCAGGCGGGTGGCACGATCGTGCAGACGCGCGCCACCGCCGCGCACTGCCACACCTGCAATCGCGAGATGATCGCGCTGACCGGGGCGGGCGACGTCGAGTACGACTGGTGCGATGGGTGCGAGCGGTTGTTCTTCGACCGCGGCGAGCTCAGCGCGCTCGAAGCCTTCCAGTCGGAGTGACCATGCTCCCCGCCTGGACGTTCGTGACGCCACCCGCGACGTCGCGCCACGCGACGGTGATGCTCGTCGCGTTCAGCGCCGGCCCGCTCGACGACGACGTGCCGTTCTCGCTGTCGCGGTTCGGCGTGCCGGCGGCCGAGCTCGTCGAGCTGTTCGACGTCCGCACGATCGAGCGCGGCCACGATCCGCGGTGGTTCGACGCGTTCCGCAGCGGCTCGCTCCGCACGATCGCCGAGCGCGACCTCGGCGCGGGCGGGCTCGCGGCGCTCGACCTTGCGGATCGCGCGCACGTCGTGCACGCCGAGATCGGGTCGCCGGGCGACCTCGGCTACCTGCAGACGGCATGGGCGTACGCCCGCTACCTCGCGGTGCGCGGGGCGAGCTGCGTGCTCGACATGATGGCGATCCGGTGGACCGCCGGGGGAGCGCTGCCGCCCGCGGATGCGGCGCTCGACGTCGGGCGCGAGGTCCAGATCATCTACGAGACCGACTCGACGCGCGCCGATCACGCGCACGCGCTGCACACGCGCGGCATGCGGAAGTTCGGCGCGCCGGACCTCATCGCGCTGTGCGCCGACGCCGATGCCGATCTCGTGTCGCAGGTGATCGCGCAGGTCGCCGCGTCGGTCGCGCGGGGGAGCGAGATCACCGCGCCACGCCATGGCATCGAGGTCGCGGCCGGGATGACGTGGTTCCTCGTCGACGACGAGCATGGCCTCGCCGGGCTCCTCAACCTCAACAACGAGGCCCGGGTGCTGGTCGATGGCGATGGCCACGACCTGGTGGGCCTACTCCGGAATTGATGCCGACGAGCGAGTCCAGGAGGGCCCCCAAGGGGACTTGTTCCACGGCGCGGAGCCCGCCTCGGCGAGGAGGCGTATACAAACGACTTCGGGATTTGTGTTAGCCTGACCGCCGATGGCCGGAAATCAGGGATTCCCTCCAGGTGCACCTCCTCCGCAGAACCCGTACGGGTTTTCTTCGGGACAACCTCCATACATGCCACCCCCCGGGATGATGCCCCAGGGTAACGGTGGTCAGCCGCAGGGCAACGGCATTGCCGTCGCAGGCATGGTGCTCGGCATCATCGCCCGGGTGCCGATCCTCGGGTGGATCTTGTCGCTGCTCGGCATCATCTTCGGCGCCGTCGGCAACAGCAAGGCCAAGCGCGTCGGCAAGGGCAAGGGCTTCGCGCTCGCGGGCCTGATCACCGGCCTCGTGGCGGCGATCCTCGGCACCGTCGTGTTCGTCCTGGCGTGGAAGGCCGCGCACCGCAGCTACAACTATTCGTACCAGTACAACCGCTACGGCATGCTGACGGTTCCCGTCGAGCGCGACGTCGCGGCGACCCCCGACCGCGTCGGCTAGTGCGGCGGCTTCTTCTCGTCGTCAGCTTGATCGTCGCCTCGACCTCGGTGGTCTCGGCGAAGGTCCCGGCGAAGCCGGTGGCGACGATGAAGAAGAAGTCCAGAGCCAGCCGGACGCATGCTGCCCAGCGTCGGTTCGTGACCCCGGCCGTCGACGTCGCCCAGACGCCGGCGGTGCGCTATGGCCAGCTCGGTGACGCCGACTGCGAGGCCGAGCTCAAGGCCCGCAAGATCGCGTACACGCGCGAGACGGCGCGTGGCGTGCGCTCGCCGGTGCGACTCGGCGGTCCGCTGCACGGCGTGACCTTCAAGACCGAGCTGCCCGACAAGCAACGGGCGACGACCCCGTGGGAGATCGGGGACTGTCGGCTCGTGCTCGCGATGGACGACTTCGCGTCGATCCTGGCGACCCACGACGTCGTCGAGGTCCACCACTACTCGATGTATCGAGCGCCGGGGAAGCGCGCCGGCGACCGGCAGGGCTCCCAGCACAACGGCGCGCTCGCCCTCGATGCCGCGAAGTTCATCACGGCCGCGGGGACGGTGCTCGACGTCGACAAGACGTTCAACGGCGCGATCAACGCGAAGACCTGCGGCCCCGGCGCCGGGCCGCGGCCGGCGACCGCCGATGCGCTCGCCCTGCGCGCGATCCTGTGCGAGACCGTCGCGCAGCACCTGTTCAACGTCGTGCTGACGCCGAACTTCAATCGACCTCACCACAATCACTTCCATCTCGAAGTGACCGCGGGCGTGACGTGGTTCCTCGTCCACTGAAGGCGTTGCACGCGCTCGTCGTGCTCGCCGCCGCACCCCGGTGCAGCGTCGTGTTCGGCGTCGAGTTCGAGCCGTCGACCGTGATGATCGTCGACGGCGACGCGGACGGCGACGGCGTCGCCAACGTCGACGATCTGTGCCCATCGATCGCCGGCGTCACTGACGATACCGACGGCGACGGCGTGGGCGATGACTGCGATCCGGACGTCAACAACCCGGGGGCGCCCGACTGTCTGGTGCTGTTCGACGGCTTCGGCTACGGGCGCACCAATCCGACCCTCGATCCGCGGTGGACCGTGATCGGCAGCCAGCCTGCCTTCCAGCCCAGCGGCAGCGTGCTGTTCGTCGACGGCGCCCTCCCGACCGTGGTGGTCGCGGCGGGGCCGTTCAACGCGACCTCGATCACCGTCGGGTTCTACGTCGGCAACCCCGGGCCGGGCAAGACGCGGTCGTTCGCCCTCCTGCTCGCGCCCACCATCGGCGCCGACGCGACCGGCGAGACGTGCGCGCTGATCGACGACGACGCGATCAACGACACCAACGACGGGATCTTCGCCTGGGCCACGCTCGCCAACGGCGCCTACACCGCCCACGCGCCCAAGGACGTGCCGTACAGCTTCGACGGCCCCAGCGGGCAGATCCGGTGGACCCCCGGCAAGTGTGCCATCGACGCCGGCCCGGGTGGGAGCTCGAACAAGCTCGACCGGAAGGCGCCAGGCCAGACGGTGGGGGCGATCGGGATCCGCGCCGTCGACATCGGCATCGAGCTGCAGTCGATCTCCGCCTACAGCAAGAGCTGTCCATGAGGCTCGTCCTCCTGACCTGCGGAGCGCTGATCGCCAACGTCGCGCCCGCGGCCGCCGCGCCCGCGTCCGCCGACCAGCTGTTCCAGGAGGGGCGCGCGCTGCTCGCGGAGCGTCACTTCGCCGAGGCGTGCGAGCGCTTCGAGGCGTCGATGCGGCTCGATCCCGAGGCGGCCGGCGTGCTGCTCAACCTCGGCCTGTGCAACGAGGAGCTCGGCCGGCTCGCGACCGCGCTGCGCTGGTTTCACACGGCCGCGCTCGCCGCCAAGGTCCCGACGCTCGCGATCGCGTTCGCGCTACCACCACCCGCCGACACCACGGTCACCGTCGACGGCGTGGTCGTGCCCTCGACCGAGCTTCGCCGCCTCGAGGTCGATCCCGGGAGGCACGTCGTCGAGGCTCGCGCCGCCGGTCAGCCGACGATCCGTCGCACGATCCAGATCGTCGCGGGCGAGTCCAAGCCCATCCCGCTCGGCTTCGCGGTCGAGCGTCGGCGCGACGTGCCGCGGGTCGCGTACTACCTCGTCGGTGGCGGCGCGACCGTGGTCGCCGCCGCCACCGCGATCGCCGTGCTCGGCATGCGCGGCACCGACAGCGGCTCGCGGTCCGAGACCCAGCGCTGGAACTCGTTCGCCGACTACGGCCTGACCTCGATGTACGCCGGTGGGCTCGCGTGCCTCGGCGTCGGGATCGCGCTGTACCTGCGCGCGCCGCTGGTGCCCGTCGTCGAGCTCGATCGCGTGAGCCTCGCGATCACCGGCCGATTCTAGCGATCGCGGTAGTACTGCTTCTGGAGGGTCGCGAGGGCGGTGCGCACGAGGTGGCGCGCCTGCTCGTGGTCGGAGTTCGTGAGCGCGCTGGCGACCTGATCGAGGGTGTCGCCCTTCATGAAGCGCGTGAGGGCGTCGGTGTAGCCGCCGTGGGCGACGCAGCTCTCGCGCGCGACGAGCTGCCAGTCCGCCCGGGTCGCGCCCTTGGACGTGTCGTACACGCGCTGGATGGCATCCTGGTGCGGGTCGGCGGGGATCACGTACTCCACGGCATCGATGTCGGTTGGCGAGATCGGCCCGGCGACGAAGTGCGCGCCCTCCTCATCGTGCCAGCCGAGCTCCGTGCTGTGCCCCGTGGAGGTCTCGAGTGTCGCGCCGGCATAGACGACGGTCGCGTGGCTGCACGCGTAGCTCGTCGGCGACGTCGACAGCACGTAGATCGAGCGTGCGGCGCACGCAGTGGAGAGGACCGCGAGCAGAAGGACGTGCTTGCTCATGCCAGGTCGTCGAGCACGAAGCGAGCCAGCGATCGCCCGCGTGGGCCGCGGCGCGGGCGCGGCCTCGACGGCAAGATCTGCTCGGTAGGCAAGACTTGCCGGGCAACGCTCGTCAGAGCTTGTACTGCTTGAGCTTGAGCGTGAACGTCCGGATCGGCATCTCGATCAGCTGCGCGGCCCGCGTCTTCACGCCACCCGCCGCGACGAGGGCCTCGGCCATGCGCTGGCGCTCGAGCTCGCGCAGCTCCTCGGCGATCGGCCGGAGAGGCTTCGTGGTGGCGGGCACGTCGTCGCCCACGACCACCGACGAGCCGGAGGTCGGGGCCACCATGCCCGCGCCGCCGAGGCGCTCGGGGAGATCGGCCGGTTCGACGGTCTCGTCGGGGGCGGCGGCGGCCACGTACTCCATGGCGTGCTTGAGCTCGCGCACGTTGCCAGGCCAGGCGTGGGTGAGCAGGATCTGCATCGCGGCCGACGTGATCGTCATCGGCGGGCGACCCGCGCTCGCGCTCGCGTCGGCCAGGAAGCTGCGCGCGAGCAGCGGGATCTCGCAGCGGCGATGCCGGAGCGGTGGCAGGATCACGGTCGCACCCGACAGCCGGAAGTAGAGATCCTGCCGGAACCGCCCGGCGGTGACCTCGGCCTCGAGCGCGCGGTTGGTCGCGGCGACGACCCGGAAGTCGATCGGGCGCTCGCGGCTCTCGCCGAGCCGGGTGACGGTCCGGACCTCGAGCGTGCGCAGCAGCTTGGCCTGGATCGCCAGCGGCAGCTCGCCGACCTCGTCGAGGAACACCGTCCCACCGGCCGCGCTCTCGAACAACCCCGCCTTGGCCGCGGTCGCGCCGGTGAACGCGCCCTTGTCGTGGCCGAACAGCTCGCTGTCGATCAAGGACTCGGGCCCGATGGCCGCGCAGTTCACCGCGATGAACGCCCCCGTGCGCTTCGACCAGTGGTGCACGGCGAACGCCGCGTTCTCCTTGCCGACCCCGGGCTCGCCCGCGATCAAGACCGGGAGGTCGGAGGTCGCGAGCCGTTCGAGCAGCGCGAACACGCGCCCCATCGCGGGGTCGGCGAGCAACACCTGGCGGGTCCCGAGCTCGACGAGCGTCGCGGTCTCGGCCGCCGCGGACAACGTCTCGCCGCTCGCGCGGCGCGCGGCGGTGCGCGCCGCGAGCAGCAGCGTGTCGACGTCGCACGCGTCGGCGGGGCACATCGCGAGGCCCGCGCGCACCGGCGTGGGGGTGGCGGCGAGCGCGCGCTCGACGAGCTCGCGGGCCTGGTCGCGGCCCACCTCCGGCAGCAGCAGCAAGGTGTGGCCATCGTCGCTCGTGCCGACGACGTCGATCAGGCGCAGTCCGGCACCGAGCGTCGCGATCACCGACGCCCCGGCGTCGAGCACGGCCACGACGGCGAGCGTGCGCTGGAACGTGGTCGCGCGGTCGATCTCCTCGGCGAGCCGGCGGCGCCAACCCGCCTCGCCGTAGGCCGCGCGCGTGGGCGTGATCGGCGCGGAGAAGTGGACGACGAGCACGACGTCACCGACGGTCACGACGTCGCCGCTCGCGAGCGTGCGGGTCCCGGCCACGGGCTCGCCGTTGACCCGGCTGCCGTTGTGGCTCCCGAGATCCGCGATGCGGATGATGCCCTCGTCGATCCGGATCGCGGCGTGCCGGCGCGAGACCGACGCGTGGACGATGCGCAGCTCGGCCTCGGTGCCGCGGCCGATCACGACGACGCCCGCCTGCGGGAGGTGGAAGATCGACGACGAGTCGTTGTCGAACACGAGGAGGTACGCGGTCCCCGGGATGCTGCCGTCGTCGCCGAGCTTCGCGAGCCGGCTCGCGGTGGTCTGTTCAACGCTCATCGGGCCCCCTGCCGGGGTTGCCGTCGGTGATCCGGCGGACCACGTCGTCGCGATCGAGGTGTTCTGGAACGTGCTTGTCGACCAGGAAGCCCTCGAGGGCATCGACCGGGCGGCGCTCGCTGTGGACGTCCCACGCGCCGAGCGTGCCGTCCGCGGTGCCGATCCACAGCAGGTCACCGTCGAGCGCGAGCGCGCCGATCGCGCCGCCGCGGGGTCGCGGGTCCCGAGCAGCTTGCCCTTCGCGGCATCCCACACGCGCGCGATGCCGTCGTCGCTGCCCGTGATCACGAGCGCGCCGTCGCGGCTGACGACCACGGCGCGCACCTCGCCGGTCGGCCCCTCGAGCGTGACCGTCGGGCGGGCGCCCATGCGGCCCGCCGCGTACGGATAGATCCGGACGTGCTTGCGGCCCGCGACGACGAGCGCGTGGTCGACCGGCGAGAACGCGAGCGCGGTCACCGCGCCGACCATGCCACCGCGCCGGTCGTGCACGCCACCCTCGAGATCCCAGACGACGAGCGCGCCATCGTCGGCGCCGCCGAGGACGAACGCGCCGCTCGGATCGAACGCGACCGCGTGCATCGTCGCCCCGCGCTGATCGAGCGTGCGGATCGGGGCGCCGGCGAGCGTGGCGAGCTGGACGCCGTCGGTCGCGCCGGTCGCGACCGTACGGCCATCGGGCGAGATCGCGACCGCGCGCACCGCGGTCGCGTGCGCGCCGAGCCGGCCACGCGGCTGGCCGCTCGCCACGTTCCACACGATCGGGTGCGGATCGTCGCCGGCGGTGACCAGGGAGGTACCGTCGGGCGTGAACGCGACCGCGTGGACCCGGCCGAGGTGCTCCCGCAGCACCCGGGTCGCCTCGCCGTGGAACAACGTCACGTGGCTGTCGTCGGTGCCGACGGCGACCGTGCCATCGGCGGCGAGCGCGATCGCGTGGATCGCCGAGTCGAGCCGGTGGCGCACCTCGAGCAGGCGCGGATCCCAGATCCGGACGCTGCCATCGTGGCTGGCGGTCACGAGGTCATCGGTGGCGGCGAACGCGACGCTGGTGACCAGGTCACCGTGCTCGTACGACGCGACGACCTGGCCGGTCGCGCGGTCCCAGACCCGCGCGACGCGATCGGCGCTGGCCGTCGCCACCAGGCGGTCGTCGTCGCCGCCGAACGTGGCCGCGACGATCGTGTCGGTGTGGCCGGTGAAGGTCGTGGTCACCCGGGCGGCCGGCAGCTCCGCGATCTTGCTGGTGAGCGTGTCGGCGGTCAGCGTCGGCGACCCGTCGACCATGGGGGCGAGGGGCAGGTTCGGCAGCGCCCACAGCCTGGCGACGTGATCGCTCCCCGCGGTCAGGACGAACCGCCCGTCGGCGGAGACCTCCGCGACGGTGACCGTGCCTCGATCGTGGCGCATCACCGCGACCACGAGCTTGCCATATCGGGCGCTCCAGATCCGGGCGCTGCCGTCGTCGCTCGCGGTGACGATCCAGGTGCCATCGGGGCTCCACGCGGCG
>JAPLLF010000549.1 GCA_026387715.1 Pseudomonadota bacterium | reverse complement strand
CCGCGTGGCTCCAGAAGCACCCGAGCCCCACCGCGCGCGACGGCAGGTTCCACTGGCACGGCGACGTCGATCACGAGCTCCGCACCTGGCTCGTCGAGCGCATGCACGGCGTCACGCCGCCGGCCGTCGTGTGGCGCCTCGAACCCGGGCGCGTGGCGTGGGGCGCGGTGTTCGCGGCGACCTCGCCGGTCGATCACCGGCGCTACACCGGCCTGGCGCTCGCCACCGCCGCGACGCTCGACGAGCTCGCCCCCCGGTCGCCGCGCCGTTCGGTGCGGCGGCGCCCGTCGCTCCCTGCCCCGACGCGACGATCGACGACGCGACGATCGCGTCCTCGCTGCTCGGCGATCCGCGCACCGTCGCGGTCGGCGCGCTCCCGACGCCCGCGCACGTCGCGGCGATCGAACGGCGGATCCCCGCGACGATCCGCGACGCCGTCCGCGGCGGCGCGTGGCGCGCGGGCCCGGCGCTGCCGCTCGACGTGCACGCCCCCGCGCGGCTGATCGCGACCCCGGCGTGGGACGGGATCTGCGCGCTCGTCGACGCGAGCGCCCGTCGGCCGCCACCCGCGCCGCCCTCGCTCGCCGCGCTCGAGACCGCGCTGCGCCGCCTCGACGCGCGCGCGCGCGCGGGAGCGCCACACGCGCGCGCCGACCGTCGGCTCGGCTGGGTCGTGCTCGCGGGGGTCGTGGTCGCCAACGGCCTGCTCGTGGCGATCCTGCTGCGCGACCCGCCGACGGCGACGACGACGATCGTGCGCCTGCCGGTGCCGATGCCGGTGCCCGGGCCTCGCGAGCCCACGCTCGTCCACGAGCCGCGATGATCGGCGACGTCGGGATGATCGTCGGCTGGCTCGCGGCGGCGCTCGGCCTCGTCGCGGCTGCCGCGCTCGCCACGACCTGGGGGCGACGACGGCCCGACGACGTCGCCGGGCGTGGCGTGATCGTGCTCGCGTCGCTCGCGCTCGCGACGATCGCCGCCGGCTCGATCTGGACGTGGGGCGGCGCCCTGGCGACCGCCGCGCGCGCCGCCCGGCTCGCGCACGGCGCGACGGTGCACCTCGAGCTCGCCGGCGCGCATCGCCTGGCGCGCGCCGGGGACGTGCTGCTGCTCGGCGACGCCACGGTCCCGGGCGTCCCGCGCTGGGCGCCACCCGACGCGCCGACGGGCGCCGCGGTGCTCGCGATCCCCGCGGATCCGACCGCGTGCGCGACGTGGCGATCGCCGACGACGATCGCGCGCGCGACCGCGGATGGCTGCGAGCTCCGCGTCGGGCCGTTCACACTGATCGCCGTCCCTGTCGTCCCCGAGCCACGGCTGGTCATCGCGCGCGCCACCGGAGCGATCGCCGCGCTCGCGAGCGGGCCGCTGCTCGCGCTCGCCATCCTCGCCGGGTTGCCACGCCGCCACCGACGCGCGGCGCGGTTCGCCGCCGTGCTGCGCGTGGGCGCGCTCGCCGCGCTGCTCACGGGGCTCGTCGCGTGGCGGCTCGCGTGGGCGTATCGCGTCGACGTGATGCTCGAGGTGACGCGGACCGGCGCGCGCGTCACGGGCAACCTCGCGTCCGCGATCGCGATCGGCGCGACGTTCGCCGGGGTGAGCCTCGCCACGCTCGCCCACGCGTGGCGCGCGCGACTCGCGATCACGATCGCGGCGTGGGCGGCGACGCTCGGCGCGGCCCTTGGCCTCGCGCACCTCGCGCCGGATCGCGGGACGCTCGGCGTCGGCGCGCTCGCGCTCGGCGTGGCGATGATCCCGATGATCTCGATCTTCCGGATCACGCGACCGCGCTGGCTCGGCCCCGAGGTCGCGCTCGGCGCGATCACCATCGCGAGCCTCGTCGGCCAGGCCGTCGCCCCCCGGGCCGCGCTCGGCAAGCTCGGCCTGGCGTACGCGACCGTGCTCGCGGGCTACGCCGCGCTGCGGGTGACCCTCGCCGCGCGGACGCCGTGGCCACGCCGCGCGTGGCTCGTCGGCGCGCTCGCGACGACGACGCTCGCGCTCGCGCGCTACGACGCGGGCGTGGCCGTCGCGATCGCGGGCACCGGCCTCGCGCTCGCGATGATCTCGGCCGGCCACGACGCGACCTACGAGGCGGCGCACGCGGCGAGGCTCGGGCTGCTCGAGCGCGAGCACGCCCGGCTCGTCGCGATCTACGCCGGCGCGGCCTGCATCCTGGCGATCGGGCTGGCGGCCGCCGCGACGCTCGCCTCCGACCGGACCCTGCGCGACGCCGGGTGGACGCTCGCGCTGCACGCGCCGCTCGCGCTC
>JAPLLF010000395.1 GCA_026387715.1 Pseudomonadota bacterium | reverse complement strand
TGCTCGACGAGATCGACAAGCTCGGGCACGACTTCCGTGGCGATCCGTCGTCCGCGCTCCTCGAGGTCCTCGACCCGGAGCAGAACTCGACGTTCTCGGATCACTACCTCGAGGTGACCTTCGACCTGTCGAAGGTGCTGTTCATCGCGACGGCCAACCAGCTCGACCCGATTCCGTGGGCCCTGCGCGACCGTCTCGAGATCATCGAGCTCCCCGGCTACACGCGCCAGGAGAAGAAGATGATCGCGAGGAAGTTCCTCGTGCCCAAGCAGCTCGACGATCACGGCCTGTCGACCGAGCGCTGCGAGATCACCGACAACGCGGTGCTCGAGATCATCGACGGCTACACCCGGGAAGCCGGCGTGCGTAACCTCGAGCGCGAGATCGGCTCGGTGTTCCGGGCGGTCGCCGTCAAGGTGGCCGAAGGGCAGGCCAAGGACCACGAGACCATCGAGCCGGCGACCATCGAGGAGACCCTCGGCCCGCGCAAGTACGTCAGCGAAGTCGCGGAGCGCGTCGGCGAGCCCGGCGTCGCGACCGGCCTCGCGTGGACGGCCGTCGGTGGCGACATCCTGTTCATCGAGGCGACCCGCATGCCCGGCAAGGGCAAGCTCACGCTGACCGGCCAGCTCGGCGACGTCATGAAGGAGTCGGTCACCGCCGCGCTCTCGTTCGTGCGTGGTCGCGCCGCCGCGCTCGGCCTCGACCCGGGGAACTTCCTCGAGAACACCGACCTGCACGTCCACGTGCCGGCCGGCGCGGTGCCGAAGGACGGTCCGTCGGCGGGTATCACGATGTACACGGCCCTCGTGTCGCTGTTCACCGGCGTCCCGATCCGACCCGACGTCGCGATGACCGGCGAGATCACGCTGCGCGGCAACGTGCTCCAGATCGGCGGCGTGAAGGAGAAGCTCCTCGCGGCGCACCGCGCGGGCATCAAGCGCGTGATCATCCCCGAGCGCAACATGAAGGACCTGATCGACGTGCCCGAGGAAGTGAAGAAGGAGATGGAGATCTTCGGTGTGAAGCGCATGGACGAAGTCCTGGCGCTCGCGCTCAAGGATCCACCGGCTTCGATCCTCGAGCTGGCGAAGGCCGCGATCGCCGAAAATCAGCCCCCGACGACCTGAGCGGGCTGAGCCGGTATGAGCGAGATGTATCGGACCTCGGGATTGCTCTGTCCGAGCTGTCCGACCTCGTCGCCCCTGCGGGAGTTCCAGCACCGCCTGGTGTGCGACGAGTGCGCCGGGATGCTGATCGCGGTCGACGACTTCGTCGACTCGCTCCGCGAGATCGACGGCTCGACCGACGAGCTGACGTTCTCGAACGAGGCGCCGACGGCGAAGGCGTGTCCCAGGTGCGCGCGCGAGCTGTCGTCGTGCGTGCTGCGGTTCGGCAAGCTCAAGCTCGTCGGCTCGTTCTCGCGGTGCGAGCGCGACGGCATCTGGTTCCCGCGCGATGCGATGACCGCCGTGTTCGCGCGCGTCTCGCGACGCTCGTCCGGGATGGGAGGTGGTGGGCCGATCTCCCCGTCGTCGTCGGGCACCCTGTCCTACGGCAACGTCGCCGGCGGCGGTATGTCGGGGGCGATGAGCTCGATCGCCAACGCGTTCGGCCGCGGTGCGGCCGCGAGCGCCGGCTTGCGGGTGGGCAACTGGTCGAGCCATCGGCCGCGCGTGCACACGCTCTACGTCAGCGCGCACAAGGATCGTCGGCTCGGCTGCCCGTCGTGCAAGGAGACGGCGCTGAGCTACGCGGGGGATCGCTGGCCGTGCCACACCTGCGCCGGAGCGTTCGTCGAGAACGCCGCGCTCGCGGCGATGGTCGAGGAGCTGTCGGCGGCGCCGTGGGAGGTTCCGGTCGGGGCAGGCGCGCTCGGTGAGCGGGCCTGCCCGGTCTGCACCCGCCCGATGATGGTCGAGGTCCTCGAGGCCGTGACGATCGACCGCTGCGGCGACCACGGGGTCTGGTTCGACGAGCACGAGCTCCAGGACGCCCTCCACCACGTCATCGATCCCTCCTTCGGGGGTGATGCCCCGACGGGCATCGGCGGTTGGGTCAAGCGGCTGTTCTGGCGTCACGGCACGACCGAGTAGCAAGCAAGCTAGTCGTTCGGTTGGCACGAGAAGTCGAGGGTGAGTCTTGACGCCGGGTTGCACCCTACTTAGGTTGCGCGGCAGACAAATCCGCACGGCTGTTGCGGCAACTGTTTTGGAGAAACACCTATGGGCAAAATCATCGGAATCGACCTCGGAACCACTAACTCCGTGGTCGCCATCATGGAAGGCAAAGAGCCGAAGGTCATCGCGAACGAAGAGGGCGCACGCCTGACTCCGTCGGTGGTTGCCTTCGACGACAAGAACGAAGTCCTCGTCGGGCAGATCGCGCGACGCCAGGCGATCACGAACCCCGAGAACACCGTGTTCTCGAGCAAGCGGTTCATGGGTCGGAAGTTCGCCGATCCCATCACGCAGGAGGAGGGCAAGCGCGTCCCCTTCAAGATGATGGCGGCGCCGAACGGTGACTCGGCGATCGAGATCCGCGGCAAGCGCTACTCGCCGCCCGAGATCGCCGCCCGCATCCTGATGAAGCTCAAGCGCGCGGCCGAGGAGTACCTGGGTGAGACGGTGACCGAGGCGGTCATCACCGTGCCCGCGTACTTCAACGACAGCCAGCGCCAGGCGACAAAGGACGCCGGCAAGATCGCCGGCCTCGAGGTCAAGCGCATCATCAACGAGCCGACCGCGGCCGCGCTCGCCTATGGTCTCGACAAGACCAAGGAGCAGCTCATCGCCGTGTTCGACATGGGCGGTGGCACGTTCGACGTGTCGATCCTCGAGGTCGGCGACAAGGTCGTCGAGGTCGTGTCGACGAACGGCGACACCCACCTCGGCGGCGACGACCTCGACAACCGCCTGATGGACTGGCTCGTCGCGGAGTTCAAGAAGGACACCGGCATCGACGTCAGCAAGGACAAGATGGTCCTCCAGCGCCTCAAGGAGGCGTCCGAGAAGGCCAAGATCGAGCTGTCGAGCGTGCAGGAGACGGAGGTCAACCTCCCGTACCTCACCGCCGATGCCTCCGGCCCCAAGCATCTCCTCAAGAAGCTGTCGCGCGCCAAGTTCGAGCAGATGATCGAGGACATCGTCGCCCGCGCGATGGAGCCCTGCAAGAAGGCGCTGTCGGACGCCGGCAAGAAGATCAGCGACATCCACGAGGTCGTCCTCGTCGGTGGCTCGACCCGCATCCCGATGGTGCAGGCCAAGGTCAAGGAGTTCTTCGGTCGCGAGCCGAACCGTAGCGTGAACGCCGACGAGGTCGTCGCGCTCGGTGCGGCGGTCCAGGGCGGCGTCCTCTCGGGCGACGTCAAGGACATCCTCCTGCTCGACGTCACCCCGCTGTCGCTCGCGATCGAGACCCTCGGTGGCGTCGCGACGGTGCTCATCCCGCGCAACACGACGATCCCGACCCGCAAGGGTGAGACGTTCTCCACGGCGGCCGACAACCAGTCGTCGGTCGAGGTGCACGTGACGCAGGGCGAGCGGCCGATGTCGAAGGACAACAAGTCGCTCGGCAAGTTCCAGCTGACCGGCATCCCGGCGGCCCCCCGCGGCGTGCCGCAGATCGAGGTCACCTTCGACATCGACGCCAACGGCATCCTGAACGTGGCGGCCAAGGACAAGGCGACCAGCGTCGAGAAGACGATCCGCATCGAGGCGTCGTCGGGCCTCTCGGAGTCGGACATCAAGCGCGCCGTCGACGACGCCGCGGCGCACGAGGCGGAGGACAAGTCGCGCAAGGAGGCCATCGAGGCCAGGAACCAGCTCGACACCCTCGTCTACGGGACGCGCAAGCTCGTCTCGGAGAACGCGGCCAAGCTCGGCGACGCCGACAAGCTGATGATCGAGGAGGAGCTCAAGAGCGCCGAGGCCGTCCTCGAGAAGAACCGCGAGTCCGGATCCCCGGACGAGATGCGGGCCGCGTTCGAGAAGCTGCAGACGGCGGCGCACAAGATCGCCGAGTCCATGTACAAGCAGGCTGGCGCCCCGGGTGAGGGTGGGGGCGAGGCCCCGCCGAGCCCGGGTGGTGGCGGCGACGTCATCGACGCCGAGTTCGAAGACAAGTCGTAACAACTCGCACGCCACGAATCCGGGCCGGTCGCCTCATGCAGACCGGCCCGTGGTCGTTTCGGCGTCTCAAAGATTCGATTTGGGCATTCGGCCGGCTCGCCGCATACTGAGATCACGTGCGCGCGGTGCTTGCTCTTCTCCTCCTCGCCTCGTGCGCCGAGCTCGGCGTCGTCGGCGACGGCACCAGCATCAGCGTCGGCAAGCCCAGCAACGGGCACATCGTCGACGCCGCGCGCCTGCCGGACAAGGGGGAGGGCTTCTTCACGCGCGAGACCTGGCGGACGCGCAACAACCGGTTCGGGACCGACGAGCTCGTCGACGTGGTCACCGCGGTGGCGCGTCGCATGATGGTCGCCGAGCAGGGGACGCCGTGGGCGAAGGTTCGCCTGGTCGTCGCCGATCTGTCGGGACGTGGCGGGGGTGGCGGCGACGCGTTCCATCGCTCGCACCAGAGCGGCCGCGACGTCGACCTGCTGTACTACATGCGTGATCCGAAGGGCCGGCCGATGGAGGCCGACCTGATGCACGTGTTCGGCGCGACCGGCAAGGCACGCGATGGCTCGGGCATCACGATCGACGTGCCCCGGATGTGGTTGCTCGTGAAGTCGCTGCTCGAGGCGCCCGAGGCGAACGTGCAGTGGGTGTTCATGTACCAGCCGATCGCGAACGCGGTGATCGAGCACGCGATCGCGCTCAAGGAGCCCGAGGAGCTGATCGCGCGCGCGCGGCTCGCGGTCAAGCAGCCCAGCGATAGCGCGCGCCACGACGACCACGTCCACGTCCGGGTGTTCTGCTCGTCGGCCGATCGCGCGTACGGCTGCGTCGACATCGGGCCCCAGGATCTGCAGCGGCCCGTCTCGCTGGGGTTGCCCAGCGACGTCCGGCGATCAATTCGTGCAGGAACCGATCGGATTGATCTGGGCCGGCGCTAGGCTTGCCTCGCCCGCGTCGGGCGGCGCGACGCCACCGTCGGTGACGAGCCTGGCGTCTCCCTCGATCGAGTGCAGCGTCCGGAGCATCTGATCGAACGCGCGCGCGTGGGACCGTCGGGCCTCATCCGTCGGCGCCGACAGCACGAAGCTCACGATGCGGTTGTCGCTGCCGAACGCGATGGCTTGCCGCAAGAAGTGCACGCCGTCGTCGTACTCGAACCAGACCGACGGGAACTTGTTCGCCTCGTTGTCCTTCGGCCCGGCCTGGGAAGGTCCCACGCGCATCCGCTGCGCCGCGAGCTTCTCGCGGAGCGCGCACGCGTAGCGTGACTCGAGCGGGTCGCGACTCTGCCGACAGGGCACCGGCCACGAGCAGTAGAGCGCGCGGGTGAACTGCTCCGCGGTGACCACGATCCGGCCCTCGGGCTGACTGCGCATCAGCCACAGGAGGAACCCCGGATAGCTCGGCTGATCGGTGACGCGCCAGTTGCGTGGCACCGTCACGGCGAACCGCTCGGTCCGCGCCGTGAAGACCTGGTTCTCCAGCTCGGCGCTCGATTCGCGGATCGCGAGGAACATCACGACGAGCGTCGTCGCGACCACCACGCTGGCAACCCAGCGAGGCTTGTTCCACGCCGAACCGAACACGGGCCTCACGTGGGTGACGCTATCAGAACGCGACGGCGGTGCCGAGGCCGCCGCCGACGTACGCCGAGCCGTCGCGCGCGCCGTAGGACACCTGACCACGGAGCGTCAGCCCCTGGATGGTCAGCGCGATGTCGTACGCGATGTAGAGCCCACCCGGGGAGATCAAGGCGCCGGGCAGGTCGGTGCGAACGACGGAGGCCCCCATCAGCACCGGCGCGGCGGAGTCCCACTGCAGGCGCACCCAGCCCGTCGGGCCGAGGTCGCCGATGTACTCGCCGCCGACCTGCACGTTCGAGCGCCAGGGCTTGCCGAACGTCAGCGCGAGCCGGCCGTTCGCCTCGAAGGCGTCCTGGGTGACCCCGAAGCCGAGCCGTCCGTCGATGAAGACCGAGGGATCCACGCGCAGCCGCAGCTGGCCGAAGCCGTAGCGCATGCCCCGGTACACGTCGGTGGTGTCGGGGGTCGACATCGTCGGGGTGTGCCCGCCGATCGTGCCGAAGCCGAAACCGACCTCGTGCAGCGTGCGCAGCATCCGATACGAGTAGATCAGCTCCCCTCGCACGAATCGATCGCGCACCCCGTAGCGATTGCCGAAGTCGTGCCCGATCACGGAGACCGACACCTCGTTGCGCCGCCCGAGTCGCGCGAGGTCGAGGGTCTCGAGCCGATCGGCGAGCTCGGGGTCGACGCGCACGACGTGCGGCGCGAGCGCCGACGCGAAGTGGGCGACCTCGGCGCCCGAGCGATCGACGCCGCGGATGTAGTACTCGACGCCGGGCGCGTGGGCGGCGGGGATCCGCGCGAACCAGCTGCCGGTCGACGAGCGCTGGAAGGCGACGTCGGTCCAGGTCGGGGCCCCGATCGCGCGCCAGCGCACGCCGAGCGCGTTGCCCCTCGATCGTCGCGAGCGGCGCGACGTGCACGACGGTCGCGTGGGGGATGGGGTCCGCGGCGGCCAGGCGCGCACCGAGGACCAGGGTGAGGAGGACGAGCTTGGTCATGGAGTTCCTCACCAGTCGAAGTTCAGGGCCAGGCCGCCCGAGAACCCGGTGTGATCGATATCGCGCGCCTGGTACGACACGCGCACGGACGGGTAGAACCACGCGAGCTGGCGAATCCCGACGTCCGCGATGATGCGGACGCCGAAATTCTCGACGACGGGCTGATCGGTGACCTGCACGCTGAGCTGCACGGGCACGACCGGATGGGGGCGCCAGTTGTACGCGACCTCGAGCAGCGTCCCGACGTCGCGCGTGATGCCGACGCCGAGCACGAGGTTGGTGCTGTCCTCCTCGCCGAGCCGGACCCGCGCGCGGAGCCCGAACGGGGTCTCGAAGGCACACCCGCCGATGTCCTTCGACGTCTTGCAGCGATCGTTCCCGGAGTTCATCGTGTCCGTCGTGAGCAGGCCCACCTGTGGCCGCAGGAGCAACGCGACGGTCTTGCGGAGCCGGAACTCCAGCTCGGTGTAGATGTACGAGAACGTCACGCGTCGGCAGCGGTAGGTGTGGGTGATCGTATCGATACAGCCCGTCGGGTCGAGATCGATGACGTCCTTCGGCCCGCCGGTGCCGGTCAGCGTGCCGAAGCCGAGCCGGAACGCGTAGATCGGCTCGAGGAACCGATAGGTGAAGTCGAGCTCGGCCTGCGTGTACTGGTCGTAGCCCTTGTCGAACTTGCCGTCGAAGTCGACGTAGTCGACGTGGGCATCGATGTGCGTGCGATGGAGCTCGACCGGGGCCTCGGCCACCGTGGGCTCGACCGTGATCGTGCGCGGGTTGTCCGCCGTGCCGATGACCTCGCGATCACCGACCACGACGTAGTACGCGAGCGCGCCGACGTGGACCTGCGATGCCTCGATCGTGCCGCGCACGTAGGCATCGCCGTCGCGGCGGAGCTCGCTGCGGCGGAAGCCGGACTCTCCGGCGGGACGCACGAACAGCGCCGCCGGGGCCGCGAGGTTGCGGGCGATGAACGCGAGCTCGATGGCGCGTCCGGGCACCGCCCGCTCGAGGGGGGCGACGATCAGCTCGGCGTCGCGCTCTGGGATGTCGAGCGCGTGGATGAGATCGAGGAGGTGGGGGTCGCGCCCCGGACGAGCGGCGGCGGTGGCGCTCGCGCGGGCGATCGCCTCGACCCGCTGCGCGGCCTGGCGACGCAGGCTCGTGATCTCGGCGTCGACCGCCGCGTGGTACGGCGATCGTGGGTCGGTGCGCTGGAGCTCGGTCCACCGTGCGATCCGCTGATCGATCGGCTGACCGACCGTGGCCTTCCATGCGGCGAGCGCGAGCCCGGCGTGGTCGATCGCCGGTGTCGGGACGGATGGGATGGCCGGGCCGACCACGAGGGGGGCGACCGGTGGCTCGACCTCGCCCTTGCTGGTCGCGACCTGCTCGGCCCACGGATCGGCGAACGTGCGCTTCGCCGACACCAGGCGGACCGCGTCGCCCACGAGCACGCGCTTGACGAGCGCCTCGTCGGCGCGCGCGATGCTCACGCTGGCGCCGCTCTTCTCGACGACGATGGTGCCGAGCGCGAAGCGGTCGTGCAGCGTGGCGCCGGTCCTGGGATCGCGGGCGACGACCTGGTGCAGGAGCTCGAGCTCGCTGCCGGCGCCGACGCCGTCGCGGGCCCCGAGCCCGATGTAGATGTCGTGACCCTCGATGGCCAGGACGATCGGATCGGCGAGCGCCGAGGACACGCCGCCGAGGGTGAAGGTGACGAGCGTGACGAGCGCGACGAGCGCGACGGTGCCGATGGTGCGCATCTAGAACTCCACCGTGGCACCGGCGCCGCCGGTGAACCCGTTGATCGCCTGGTTCCGAGCGGCGTAGCCGGCGCGCAGGCCGATCCGGAGCCCGTCGACGACCTCGAACGAGACCTCGTAGTACAGCCGCACGCCCGTCTCGCGATCTGGCGAGGGCAGGTTCGAGATCTCGACCGTCGCCGACATCGGCAGCCGCGGGACGGTGCCCCAGCCGAGTCGGAAGAACCCGGTCGCGCCGACGCCGTCGAGGTACTCGGCGCCCAGCGCGACGTGGCTCGCGTCGCGATCCCCGAGGCGCGCCTCGCCGCGGACGCCAGCCGCGAACCCCGACTGGTTGGCCATCACGATGAGCCGCCCATCGAGGTGGACGCCCTCGACGGGGGCGAGGCCGAGCTCGAACCAGCCGGCGAGCTTGAAGCCCGCGGCGATGCCGGCGGTCTCGCCGATGAGCCGGGTGTAGCCGACGCGAATCTCCTCGAGCGGGTACGCCCACAGCCGATACGCGAAGTCGGCATCGATGCGGTAGTAGCGATCGGTGAGCACGGGGCCGCTGCCGGGTGGCGGGTCGCCGAAATCGATCCAGTCGACGAGCGCGTGGATCCGCGAGCGATGGCCGTGGTAGCGGACCTGGTCGCGCGTGCGGCGGGCGTCCTCGGCGGGCACCTCCACGACGAGCCCGTGGGGCCACTCGACGGTCGCGAACACCACCGCGTCGCCGGCGGTGAGGTAGTACTCGAGCGCGGGCGGCACGACGGTCGTCGCCGGTACGATCGCGACCCAGGCGCCGTCGCGGCGCACGAGCTCGAGCGAGGAGAACGCGGTCTCCCCACGGGCGCGGAGGTGGAGGACGAGCGGCGCGGTCGACGGCGGCGCCTTGACGACGAGCTCGAGCGGCTTGCCGGCCTCGGCGGCCGCGGGTGGGACGTGTCGCACCTGCGCGTGCGCGTCGACCGCGACCGCCGTGACGAGAGCGACGACTGCGAGGAGGATCGACTTCACCAGAACACCCCCAGCCCGGCGCCGCCGCCGATGCCACCGTGAGCGGTGGTCCGCCCTTGCCACGATCCGCGCAGGAGGATCGAGAGCTCGTCGGTCACCCGGACCTCGAGATCGGTGCCGAGCTTCACGCTGACCTCCCCCTCGTGCGGTTGATCCGTCGCCCCGACCGACAGCCCGAGCCGGAAATGGTCGATGGGGCTCACGCCGAACCGGATATCCGAGAGGAAGCCGACCTGATCGACGTGACGGCCGACGATCGCGAGGTTGGTGGCATCGCGATCGCCGATGCGAACGCGTCCCTCGATGCCGAGCCCGAAGCCGTCCTTGCCGACGCCTGCGATGACCTGGCTACCCGCCGAGAGGTGGATGCCGTCGGTCCACGTGCCGACCTCGATGTCGGCGTAGCCGTAATTGAACGCCGACGTCACGATGGGGGAGTCCGGGGTCCACACCCGGTCCGCGAACCCGCCGGACCCGACGTACGTGCCATAGCCGACGCCGAGGCTCTCGACGTGCGAGTCGAGTCGGTAGGTGAAGTCGACGTTCGCGGCGAACAGGTGATCGGTGCGGTCCCCGGCGCGGGCGTCGAAGGTGGCGAAGTCGAGGTACTCGGTCGACAGGTGCACCGACGAGCGGCCCGGTGATGGAAGAAAGGTCTCGAGCACCGTCTGGTCCGCGACGTCGATGGTGATCGGCTCGCGCGGCGAGCCGATCGCGACGCT
>JAPLLF010000430.1 GCA_026387715.1 Pseudomonadota bacterium | reverse complement strand
CGTCCGTCGGAGCCGCGGATCCACTGCGCGCGCTGGGGAACTGGCATGCGAAAAACGCTACCACGCGACCCCGTGGAGCCCCGATTTGCTCGACTTGGACGCCCGTCGGTGAATATCCTCGCGCGACGTCAGGTCTGTATCCCGCCTGTCTACCCCGAGCGCTTGCCCGTCGACGAGAAATACTCGTTTCCAACGTTGCCGACGTTACGAAACATGTTTGATGTCACGGACTTAGCTGGAAACTACGAAGGAGATTTTCTGATGAAGAACCTGTCGCTCAAGTCCACGACCCTCGCCACCCTGCTCGCCACGACCCTGTCGCTGGTGGGTACCGCCGCGGCCGACCCCGTCGAGCTCAAGATCGCGACGCTCGCCCCGGCGGGCTCGCCGTGGATGGAGGTGCTCGGCAAGGCCTCGGAAGAGATCTCCAAGAAGACCGAGAAGCGCGTCACGCTCAAGTACTTCGAGGGTGGGCAGATGGGCGACGAGCGCGACTTCGTCCGCAAGATCACCGGCCACCAGATCGACGGCGCCGCGGTCACCGCCGTCGGCCTGTCGATGATCGACGAGTCGATCCGCGTCCTCGAGCTCCCGATGATGTTCGCGTCGGCCGAGGAGATGGACTTCGTCGCCGACAAGGTGTGGCCGTACTTCCAGAAGAAGTTCGAGGGGAAGGGCTTCCGCCTCAACGATCGCGGCGAGGTCGGCTGGATCTACTTCCTGTCGAAGAACAAGGTCGAGAAGATCGCCGACCTCAAGGGCCAGAAGCTCTGCTCGAAGGTCAAGTACATGACCTCGATGCCGATGAGCTTCGCCATCGGCGCGACGATCGTGTCGCTCGACTCGCTCAAGAAGATCTCCGTCGACGACCAGAAGGCCGTCGAGGACATCGGCAAGTCCAACGCCAAGAAGCTGCGCAAGACCATCCGCAAGGCGAACGAGGAAGCCAAGGGGACGATGAGCCGCAAGGGCGTCACCGTGGTGCCGACGCCGATCGCCATGGTCGAGGACTTCACCAAGCAGTCGCAGGAGCTGTGGCAGAGCCTCGTCGGCAAGATCTACTCGAAGGAGGAGCTCGCCATGGTGCTCAAGTACCGCGACGAGTACCGCGCCAAGAACGGCGGCCCCAAGCCCGCGGGCACTCCCGAGGGGATCAAGAAGCCGGACACCAAGACCCCGGAAGTGAAGAAGCCCGACAAGAAGTAGGGGCCAAAGCGACCAAGTGAACGTCGCGAAGTAGTCGACACGCCCCGCTCCGCCGGGGCGTTCGTATTTTCGGCTACCATCGGGCGCGTGAGCACAGGCGACGACGATTCGAAGCAGCCCGAGGCGGGAGTGGCGCCAAGCAATAGCGCCAGCGCCGGACCTGAGTTATCGCCAGATCCGATGACGATCACCTATCCGGACGATGGGCCGTTCGCGCGGCTACTCCGCAACGTCGACAACCGGGTCGGGCTCGTCGAGCAGATCGGGCTGGTCACGCTGCTCGTCCTCGTCGTCGGGTTCGCGGCCGCCCACGCGCTGCTCGACAAGCTGTTCGGCGTCCAGATCGAGATGAAGGGCGAGATCGTGAAGACCGGAACGTACGCGATCGCGATCTTCGGATCGGCCTACGCGACGCATCAGAGCCGTCACCTCGCGATGGACCTGATCTCGCGCCGGTTCTCGCCGCGCAACCGGCTCGTCCTCAAGATCCTGCTCGCGGTGTTCGCGGGGTTCATCGTCATCCTGATGTTCCGCGCCGGCCTCAAGTCGATCGACAACGAGCGGGCGCGCGCGAGCCACGCGCTACTGCTCAGCGCGCAGCAGATCGCCTGGATGATCCCGATCGGCAGCGTGCTGATCGTCTTCCACCTCGTCGTCCACACGCTCATCGACATCGACTACCTGCGCCGTGGCAAGACGCCACCCGAGCGCGCGCGATCGGGGCACTAAGATGCTGACCGCACTCCTGATCGGCCTCGGCCTCGCGTTCATCAGCGGCGCGCCGCTGTTCACCATCATGCTCGGCGCCGCCGCCATCGGTGGCTTCTTCTCGGCGAGCGGCTTCGAGGCCAGCTTCGAGACCGGCTCCATCGGCAAGATGTTCGGCATCCACTCGCGCGACGAGATCGCGGTGCTGTCGACGATCCCGCTGTTCATCTACGCGGGCTACATGCTCGCGGAGGCCAAGACCGCCGATCGGCTCGTGCGGTTCGCCAACGCGATGCTCGGCTGGATGCCGGGCGGGCTCGCCATCGTCACGATCGGCACCTGCGCGCTGTTCACGGTGTTCACCGGCGCCTCGGGCGTCACGATCATCGCGCTCGGAGGCGTGCTGATGCCGGCGCTCGTGAAGAACGGCTACCCCGAGCGGTTCTCGATGGGCCTCATCGCCGGTACCGGGTCCGTCGGCCTCCTGTTCCCCCCGGCGCTGCCGCTGTTCATCTATGGCACCGTCTACGGGCTCACCAACCTCGACCCCGAGAACTGGGACACGCGTCGCTTCCTGTTCGCGGGCGTCGTCCCCGGCATGGTGCTGGTCGGCATGCTGTCCGCGGTCGCGGTGTTCGTCGCGATCAAGAAGAAGCTCCCGCGCCAGAAGTTCCAGACCGGCGAGCTCGGCAAGAGCTTCGTCGTCGCGTTGCCCGAGATCTTCATCCCGTTCGGCGTGATCCTCGGCCTCGCCAACGGCTTCGAGCTCAACGAGATCGCGGCGCTGACGGTGGTCTACGTGGTGATCCTCGAGGTCGGCGTGTTCCGCACGCTCTCGCTCAAGTCGCTGTGGGGCATCAGCCACGAGGCGATGGCGATGATCGGCGCGATCTTCGCCATCATCTTCGCGTCGACCGCGCTGACCGACTTCATGGTCGCCGCCGAGGTGCCCAAGAAGCTCGTCGCGTGGACGCAGTGTCACGTCGAGTCGAAGATCGTCTTCCTGCTCGCGATCAACGTGATCCTGCTGATCGTCGGCACGGTCATGGACATCTTCTCGGCGATCGTCGTCGTGCTCCCGCTGTTCGCGCCGATCGCGAAGGCGTACGGCATCGATCCGTATCACCTCGGCGTGATCTTCCTGTTGAACCTCGAGGTCGGCTACCTGCACCCGCCCGTCGGCTTGAACCTGTTCCTCACGAGCGTGAAGTTCAACCGACCGATCACCGAGGTGATGTGGGCGACGATCCCGTTCCTCCTCACGATGATCGTCGCGCTGATCGTGATCACCTACATCCCGAGCCTGACGGTCGTGCCCGAGGCGGAGCGCACGTCGAAGGTCGCCTACCTCGTGGACGTGGTGCGCGGCGGGATCGCGGAGTCCGCGGTCTCGATCACCGAGCTGGCGATGGTCGATTCGCTCGGCCGGCCGATCAAGGACGTCGAGGGCAAACCGACGACCCGCAAGTTCGCCGACTGCACCAAGCCCGCGCCGGTGCCCAAGGAGATCCCGGGACAGGACAAGCCCAAGCCCCTCACGCCGGACCAGGTCCGCGCCAAGGTCGAGGCCTGTCAGCGACCGTTCACCGCAGTCACCACCTGCCGCCCGGACCCGAAGTCCACGGACCCGACGCAGATCGCGTGCGCCCACAAGGCCGTCTCGACCTGGGTCGTGAAGACCTGGAACGATGACGAGGCCCACAAGGATCTGGCCATCGTGCTCATGAACGAGCTCCCGCTCGTCGACAGCAGCGGCGATCCGCTCGAGTACGAGGCCCCGGTCCTCGACGCCAAGGGACAGCCGACGTTCGCGGCACCCGACCTGGGCCCCGACGGCAAGCCGATGTCCGACAAGGGCGATCCGATCGTCGAGAAGAAGCCGCTCGTCGACAAGGACGGCAAGCCGGTGGTCAAGCACCTCGCGAACTGCGCCGCGTTCCCGATCGACAGCGAGATCGAAGGGTGCCGCGCACCGTTCATCCTCGCGTCGAACTGCATGATCGACTTCGACATCGAGGCGTGTGACGCCGCGGCGAAGGAAGAGTGCGCGGCCGCGCCCACGCCGACGCCCACGCCCACGCCCACGCCCACGCCGGGCACGGGCAGCGCCGCAGGCTCGGCGGGCAGCGGCTCGGCCGTCGAAGCTGGCAGCGGCTCCGCGGTCGCCGACGGCTCGGCCGGCAGCGCCGACGGCTCGGCCGGCAGTAACATCCCGACGGGCAGTGGCTCGGCCCTTGCGACCACGACGGGAAGTGGCTCGGCGACGGGGAGCGGCTCGGCCGTCACCGCGGGCAGCGGCTCCGCGGGGAGCGACGCCGCGGTCACCGCGGGCAGCGGCTCCGCGGTCGCCGGGGGCAGCGGCTCCGCGATCCTCGAGGGCAGCGGCTCCGCCAGCGCGCCGCCGCCGAAGACGCCCTCCGCCGCGACGTGCGTGAAGGAGAAGGTCGCCGCGTGCACCAAGGCGAAGGTCACCAGCTGCGTCAACGACGCCGTCGAGTCGTGGGTCGGGGACAAGGACAACCAGAAGTTCCTGGTCGACGTGCCGCTGCCGACGACGAAGGCCGGGGCGACCACCGATCTCACGGTCGACAAGTGCTCGACGGGCTGCTCGGCGACCGGCGGCGACGCGTCGATCCTCCTCGTCGGGGCGACGCTCCTGGTGCTCCGGCGGCGACGGTCCAAGCGCGCGGCGTGACCGCGATGAACGAGATGAGCGCGTTATGAGGGCGCTGGGACGCCACCTGCTCGTCGAGTATCACGGCTGCGATCCCGCGCTGCTCGATCGCGTCGACACGATCCGCGCCGAGCTGACGACCGCCGTGACCCTCGCGGGCGCGACGGTCGTCAAGGACATCGTCGTCCATCACTTCTCACCGCACGGCGTGACCGGCGTGATCGTGATCGCCGAGTCCCACTTCTCGATCCACACGTGGCCCGAGCACGGCTTCGCGGCCGTCGACCTGTTCACGTGCGGCGACGCGCTCGATCCCTGGGCCGCGTTCGCCCACCTCCAGAAGGCGCTCGGCGCCGCGTCGCACTCCGTCGTCGAGGTTCGCCGCGGCCTCCTCCCCGAGGACCCCACGTGATAAGAGACGGCGTGCCCGACGAGCCAGCGAACAGCAGCGGACCTGGGGAGATCACCAGGCGCAAGGCCGACCACCTCGAGGTCGCGGCCTCGGGGCGGGCCGCGTTCACCAAGTCGACGCTGCTCGAGCACGTCCACCTCGTCCACCAGGCGCTCCCGGAGCTGGCCCAGGGTGACATCGATCTGTCGACCATGCTCGTCGGCAAGCGCCTGCGACTGCCGCTCGTCGTCACCGGGATGACCGGCGGGACGCCCGAGGCGGCGCAGGTCAATCGCGACCTCGCGCGCGCGGCACAGGCCACCGGGGTCGCGTTCGGGGTCGGCAGCCAGCGCGCGATGGCCGAGCATCCGGAGCTCACCGCGACCTATCAGGTGCGCGACGTCGCGCCGGACGTCGTGTTGTTCGGCAACGTCGGCGGCGTGCAGGCGCTCGCGATGGGGCCAGCCAAGGTCATCGAGCTCGCCCGGCGGATCCACGCCGACGCGATCTGCGTGCACCTCAACCCCGGCCAGGAGCTGATCCAGGACCGCGGCGATCGCGACTTCCGCGGCGTCGCCGATGGCATCGCGCGGCTGATCGACGCGTCGCCGATCCCGGTGATCGTCAAGGAGACTGGCTGCGGGATGTCGAGCGAGACCGTCCGCCGCCTCGCGTATGCCGGCGTGACGACCGTCGACGTCGCCGGCGCCGGCGGGACGAGCTGGGTCGCCGTCGAGGCGGTCCGCGCCGCGGACGGCAGCGACGCGCAGAGCCTCGGCAACGAGTTGTGGGATTGGGGCATCCCAACCGCGGTGTCCGTCGTGGCGTGTGCCCGCGCGAACCTCGACGTGATCGCGTCGGGTGGGGTGCGCTCGGGCTACGACGTCGCGCGGGCGATCGCGCTCGGAGCCCGCGTCGGTGGCGCCGCGGCGCCGTTCCTGCGCGCGCAGCGCGCGGGTGGCACCGACGCGGTGATCGCGCTGATCGAGCAGTTCGCGACCGCGATCCGCGCGGTGTGCTTGCTCGCGGGCTGCGCCACGCCCGCCGCCCTCGCGCGCGCCCCCCGCCACCTCGGCGCCCCGCTGCGGAGCTACCTGGAGGACCTCGAGCTGTGACGACGATCCGCGACATCGGCTGGGGCAAGATCATCCTGCTCGGCGAGCACTCGGTCGTGTATGGCTACCCGGCGCTCGCGGCCGCGCTCGATCGTGGGGTGATGATGTCGGCGGTCCCCACCCCCGCCGGCGGTCCGCTGCGCATCGACATCCCGTCGTGGGAGATGCGCGTCGCGGCCCCGGGCGTGTTCGACGAGCCCGGCCAGGTCCGCCACCACAACACGATCACCGAGACGGATCACCCGGCGGCGCGGGGCCTCGCGGCGATCGCCGACGCGCTCGGCGCGGGCCGGCCCTCCGTGTCGCTCGTCGGCGACGCCCAGATCCCGCCTGGCGCGGGCCTCGGCTCGTCGGCCGCGCTCGCGGTGGCGGTGGCGCGGGCGCTCGCGCGGTACCTGCGGCTCGTCGCCGACAACGCGACGATCGGCGCCGCGGCCAACGCCAGCGAGGAGATCTTCCACGGCACGCCGAGCGGCATCGACGTCGCGCTCGCGATCGCCGGTGGCGCCGGCGTGTTCCGCAAGAGCACCGGGTTGCGCCCGGTGCCCGGCAACGCGCTGCGCGTGCTCGTCGGACCGTCGGGGCAGCCACGCTCGACGGCCGAGATGGTCGCGCGCGTGGCGGCGGAGACCGGCGGCAAGCCCGACGATCCACGCCTGCGCGAGCTCGCGGCGCTCACCGATGCCGGCACGACGGCGCTGGTCGGCCGCGACCTCGCGGGTCTCGGCGCGGCGATGGATCGCGCGCACGCGGTGCTCCGCGAGCTTGGCGTGTCGACGCCGGTGCTCGACGATCTGGTCACCACCGCGCACGCGCACGGCGCGGTCGGCGCCAAGCTGACCGGCGCGGGCGGCGGCGGGTCGGTGATCGCGATCGCGCCGCGCGAGCGCGAGGCCGCGATCCTGGCGGCGTGGCGCGCGCACGACGTGATCGGGTTCGTCACGACGATCGGGGGACACCAGTGAGCTCGAAGCTGACGACAGCCACGGCGCGTGCGTGCGCGAACATCGCGCTCGTCAAGTACTGGGGCAAGCGCGACGCGCTGCTCAACCTGCCGGCGACGGGCAGCCTGTCGCTCACGCTCGCGGCGCTGTCGACGCAGACGACGGTGACGTTCGATCCGGCGCTCGCCGCCGACGAGGTCGAGCTCGACGGACGCGTCGCCCCGGCGCACCGGGTGGAGCGCTTCCTCGATCTGGTGCGCGCGCGTGCCGGCATCGCCACGCGCGCGCGCGTGGTCACCGCCAACGACTTTCCCACGGCGTCGGGGCTGGCCTCGTCGGCGTCGGGGTTCGCGGCGCTCGCGGTCGCGGCGTCGCGCGCCGCAGGCCTCGCGCTCGATCCCAGGGAGCTCTCGATCCTCGCGCGCCACGGCTCGGGCTCCGCCGCGCGCTCGATCTTCGGCGGCTTCGCGCGCATGCACAGCGGCGATCGCGACGAGGACGCGTACGCCGAGCCGATCGCGTCCCCGCTGCTCGATCGCGTCCGCATGGTGATCGCCATCGTCGGCGGCGGCGCGCCCAAGGCGCGGACGTCGCGGGACGCGATGGATCACACGGCCGCGACCTCGCCGCTCTACCGCGGCTGGCTCGAGCTCGTGCCGCACGATCTCGAGATCGCCGAGCGCGCCCTCGCGGCGGGTGACCTCGTGGCGCTCGGCGAGCTCGCCGAGGCCAACGCGTTCGCGATGCACGCCTCGGCGTTCGCGGCGCGCCCGGCGATCATCTACTGGCAACCCGCCACGCTCGCGGTCCTCGAGGAGGTCAACCGCCTCCGCGCGAGCGGCGTCGCCGCGTGGGCGACGATCGACGCGGGCCCGCACGTGAAGGTGCTGACCACCGCCGCGGACGCCGCGCGCGTCCAGGCGGCCGTGCGCCTCGTCGACGGCGTGACCGCCGCGACGATCAGCGCCGCCGGCGCCGGCGCGTCGTAGCGTGCACGCGTCGGCGCCCGGCAAGCTGATCATCAGCGGCGAGTACGCCGTGCTGGACGGCGCCCCCGCGCTCGTGCTCGCGGTGAACCGTCGCGTCGTCGCGCGGCTGGTCGGCGAGCCGTCGACCGCCGCGCCGTCGCCGTTCCTCGCCGCGGTCGCCGCCGAGCTCGCGCGCCGCGGACGCGTGATGCCCGCGATCGTCGTCGACTCGTCCGCGCTGTACGACGGCGCGATGAAGCTCGGGCTGGGCTCGTCGGCGGCCGTGACGGTCGCCGCGACGGCGCTCGCGATCGCGTCCGCCGACCCGGCGCGCGTGTTCCCGATCGCGCTGGCCGCACATCAGGCCGCGCAGGCCGCCAGGGGCGCGGCCGGGTCGGGCGCCGACGTCGC
>JAPLLF010000785.1 GCA_026387715.1 Pseudomonadota bacterium | reverse complement strand
CGCCACCGCCGATGAGGGGGTCGCTTCTTCCGTCGGGTCCTTCTCCAGCTTGTCGGTGAGAGCGAGCTTTGCGTCGTCGTGGTCGCGGTCGTCGTCGTTCATTCGTGATCCCCCTGAAATGGCGTGGTTGACGGGTCGGGTACCGTCTAGAGAAGGTCCTCGGCGCCCCCCGCGGCGCCGGCAAGACGAAGACTGTCGGTGCGTGGCGTGGTCACACGCCGCGCGAGCTCCTCGAGCCGCGCGACGAGCTGATCGCCCGTGCGCTGCGCGGTCTCGATGTCGCGTTCGATCTCACGTCGAACGTCGGGTGCGAGTCGCTCGGTGTCCGCGCCGAAGCGCGAGCAGAGCTCGGTCAGTGATTCGGCAACACCCTCGACGAGATCCGTGTAGAGCAGGAACTGCCCCTGGATCTCCTCGATGGTGTAGCCCGAGGACATGAGCTGCTTGACGTCGTTGATCCGGCGAACCGTCTTCGCGGGATAGAGGCCGAGCGAGCCGCGGTTCTTGCCCTTGCGTCCGACGCGCCGGCTGCGCGGCAGGAGGCCCTGCTGGACGTACTTGCGGAAGCTGGCTTCGCTGAAGCGAATGCCGCGTGACGTGAAGACATCGACGATCTGCGCGGCGGTGATGCCATCGGCGTAGGTCGCTTCGAGGGCTTCGAGCTCCTCGGTCTTGAGGAGCGTCGCGCTCGAACCCGCGCTCGCCGCGAGCGGGGCGTCATCGTCACGGCGCGAGACCGTGTCATCCGCGCGGTGACGCTGGTGCGCGCGGAACGGCACGACGATTCCCGTCGGACCTTCTTCTGCGCTCCAGCTTGGATGACGTGACAGCAACCGAATCTCCTCGTCGAACGGTGTTGATGAATCGAGATCGCAGACACACGCGTGGCGCTGAGCTCGTCTGCAGGCCCCTCCCTCGTTTGGAGCCTCAGCGAATACCCATACGTGTCACCCCTCCAACCCCATCCGTCTTCGCTGAGCGTTGGTAGCACCAACGTCCGTCGAAGTATCGTCACACTATTCGTCTGAATGTAATCGGTCAACAAGAACACTCGCGAAAGACATCAGTTTTTACCTGCTTACGTGTTCAGGTTTCCGGAGTGGATTCCTCGTCGGAGATCGACGAACACGAGGCAATGGATGGAAGAAGACGTGAGGATCACGTGACATCCGTTCGCTGCCGTTCCCCACGACCCGCGGGTGTGCGAAGTCGAAGAGATGGGTGCGCAACGGTGGTGTGTTCTCGCGGCAACCCTGGCGTTCGCCGGCTGCTCGCTGGGGTTGACCGGGGTGGATCCGGAGCGACCGCGCAACCAGCCACCCGAGTGCGATCGCACCAAGGGGTTCGTCTATGCCGACGGCGTGCTCGGCGCGCTGTCAGGTGCGATCACGCTCGGCGTCGCGATCGACACCCCGTCGGCCTCCTTGATACCGCTCGCGCTCGCCGCGGTGTTCATCGGCTCCGCGATCCACGGCAACGCGGTGGTCGACGCCTGCCGCGACGACAATCGCGAGTACTACGCGGCGCTGCCGACCGACGCGGCCCCCCCGCCCCGCGAGTCCCGCGAGGATCACTTGATCCGCCGCCGCCCTGCCTCCGTTCCCGTGCGCGCGACGGTGCCGACCTCCCCCACGGAGCTCGAACGTCCCGCACCCCCGCCCACACCCACCGAGCCCACCACCGAGCCTCCAGCGCCGAAGCCGACGAAGCCGCCGCCGGCGGCACCACCACCACCGAAACCCACGCCGGCTGCACCGGCACCAGCCGACGAGCCGTGGGGCGACTTCTGGCGGGTGCTGCCATGAGGTCCCTCGTCGTCGTGGTCGCCACGCTCGCGCCGCTCACCGCCCAGGCGGAGGACGCGATCGTCAGCGGGACCATCGTGAAGATCGAGGCGCAGGAGGTCTACGTCAGCTTCGGCGTGCTCGCCGGCGTCACGACCGGCAGCGCGATCCGGATCAAGCATCCGATCACGCTCCGCCATCCCGTCACCAAGGCGGTCGTGAACGACTGGATCCCGGTCGGCACCGCGCAGGTGACGCAGGCCGGCACCGCGATGTCCCGCGCCGTGATCGGCGAGCTCGTCGCCGCCGTGAAGGTCGGCGACGTGGTCGAGGTGATCGTGCATCGCGACACGCCCTCGCCTGCCCGGCCGACGACGCCGCAACCCACGCCCTCCACCCCGACCACCCCGCCGACGCCAGCGCCCCCGATCGATCCCGAGACCGCCGAGGTCCTCCAGGTGTTCGCGCGCCAGGCCGCCCAGCCGCTCGACGTCCGGATCTCCGGATGGGAGCACTACCTCTCCACGCACGCCAACGGGCCGTTCGCCCCCGACATCCGCGGCGAGCTCGACGCCCTGCGGACGCTCCGGGACGAGCTCGCGCCGCCGACGATGTCCCAGGAGCGCGAGGGAGGAAACCCGCTCACCGTCGAGCACGAGGCGTTGAAGACCGCCGAGCGGGGCATGCCGATGCCGGTCGTGTTCGTGCTCGCCGCCGACGCCGGCATCGCGAGCGCGTACCTCCACTACCGCACGCGGGGCAGCCCGACGTATCGCAGCGTGCTGCTCGCGCGCGAGCACGACCTCTACCTGCGCGGCACGATCCCCGCGGAGGTCGTCGTCGCGCCCGGCGTCGACTACTTCGTCGAGGTCTCGACGACCGCCGGTGCGAGCAGCGTCGCGATCGGCTCGCCGCGCGAGCCGATCAC
>JAPLLF010000513.1 GCA_026387715.1 Pseudomonadota bacterium | reverse complement strand
AGGCGATCCCCGGGCACCACACGCAGATCGCGATCGCGCAGGAGCTCGGGGCGCTGCCGATGTTCCGGAAGCTCGATGGCTCGAACGCGTACGTCGAGGGCTGGGCGCTCTACACCGAGCGCCTCGCCGACGAGATCGGGCTGTACTCCGGAGATCTCGATCGGCTCGGCATGGTGTCGTACGACGCCTGGCGCGCGTCGCGCCTCGTCGTCGACACGGGGATCCATCACCTCGGGTGGACGCGGGCGGCGGCCGAGGCCTACATGCAGGCGCACACCGCGCTGACGCCGGCGAACATCGCGAACGAGGTCGATCGCTACATCGGCTGGCCCGGCCAGGCGCTGTCGTACAAGGTTGGCCAGCTCGAGATGTTCAAGCTGCGCGACGAGGCCAAGGCCGCGCTCGGCGATCGCTTCGACCTGCCGGCCTTCCACGCGGTCGTGCTGGGCGCTGGCGCGGTCACCCTGCCGATCCTGGGACAGCGCGTCAGAGCGTGGATCGAGCGCACCGCGTCCGTCCGTCACTGAAACGTCACCGCTACCGCAGAATTGAGTTCTTGCAAGTGGTGGCAACGATGGCCACGTTCTAGTCATCCAAATCCCGAGGCCCATTTGACCACCATCTATCTCGTCGCCCTCGCCTTCGGCTTGACGCTCCTGGTCGCCTCGCTGGTGCTGGGTGGCAAGGACACCGATCACGGGGACGGCGGGCATGGTCATGCCGGCGACGTCGGCTTCGGCTGGGCGCCGGTCGCGTCGCTGCGGTTCTGGGTGTTCTTGCTGGCGTTCGGTGGCGCGGCCGGGCTCGCGCTCACCGCCCTGGGGTCGAGCACCCTGGTGGCCGCGATCGGCGCGGGCTCGATCGGCTACGCCGCCGGGATGATCGCGGTGCTCGTGATCCGGATGCTCGGCAAGAACAGCGTGTCGAGCGAGTCGTACGCGGGCGAGCTCGTCGGCATGACCGGCACGCTCGTGTTGCCGGTCGCGCCGGGCGAGCCCGGCAAGGTGCGCGTCGCCTACAAGGGCCGCGCGGAGGACTTCATCGCGAACCTCGCGAACGACGACGCCGCGCTTCCCACCGGGACCTCCGTGCTGATCATCTCGAAGGGCCAGGACGACTCGGTGGTCGTCGCCCTCGATGACGCGCGCAGCTGAAGCGGCGCTGTTGGCGCTGTAGAAAACGGTGTATAGCGCCGGTGGGTGGTCCACTGGTGCAGTGGACTCGTGTGCGCAGATCGAGCTGCGCGTGAAAGCAGAGGAGGCAACTTGTTCAAGAATATTCCGCCCGAGATCGTCGCCGGTGTGGGAGGTGGACTCGTCGTCCTCCTCGTCCTGATGATCATCTTTCGCTACCTGCTCCGGATCTGCAGGCCGAACGAGATCTTGATCTTCTCTGGGCGCAAGCACACAGCCGGCGACGGTCGCACCGTCGGCTACCGCGTCGTGTTCGGCGGGCGGGGCGTCCGCGTGCCGGTCGTCGAGACCGTCGATCGCATGGACGTCTCGCTGATCTCGGTGCCGATGGCCGTCACCGGCGCGTACTCGGAGGGCGGCATCCCGCTCAACATGCACGCGATCGCGAACATCAAGGTGTCGACCGATCGCCGCTTCATCGGCAACGCGATCGAGCGCTTCCTCGGCAAGCCGCGCACCGAGATCGCGCGCGTCGTCAAGGAGACCCTCGAGGGACACCTCCGCGGCGTGCTCGCCACGCTGACGCCGGAAGAGGTCAACGAGGATCGGCTCAAGTTCGCGCGTCGGCTCGAGGAGTCGGCGAAGTCGGATCTCGACAAGCTCGGCCTCGAGCTCGACGTGCTAAAGATCCAGCACGTCGCCGACGACCGGAACTACCTCGAGTCGATCGGTCGCCAGCGCATCGCCGAGATCCTCCGCGGCGCCGAGGTCGCCGAGTCGGATGCCGCGCGGCTGGCCGAGCAATCGGAGGCCGGGGCGCGTGCCCGCGGCGAGATCGCGATGACCAACGCGCAGGCCGCCGTGCAGCGCAAGCAGAACGAGCTCCGCCAGATCAAGGCCGAGGTCGACTCGGAGGCGCGCGCGGAGGAGGTGCGCGCCGAGGCCGCCGGCCAGCAGGCCCGCGCCGAGGCGGAGCTCCAGCTCCAGCAGATCCGTGGCGAGCTCGAGGGCCTGCGGCTCGAGGCCGACGTGAAGATCCCCGCCGAGATCGATCAGCAGGTCCGCCAGCTGTTCGCGGCCGGGAACGCCGCGCCGATCGCGGCCGACGGCGAGGCGATGGCGATGGCCCTCGAGGAGGTGTCGTCGGCGTGGCGCGACAGCGGTGGTCGCGCGATGGACATGTTCGTGTTGCAGCACCTCGACGCCATCTTCGGCAGCGTCGCGGAGGCCGCGTCGCGCGTGAAGGTGGGCGAGGTCAACCTGATCGACGGTGGCGACGGCAAGACGCTCCCGTCGTACGTCGCGTCGTACCCCGCGACGATGGGCGCGCTGCTCCAGCAGGTCACCGCGACGCTCGGCATCGACATCGGCCGCGTCATCACCGGCACGTCGACGACGGCGCCGTCCAACTCCTCGAACCCCGCCGGCATGCTGCAGCCGGCGCGCAGCTAAGGAACATCACCATGGGAAACATCCTGCTCGTCGGAAGTCTCGGGGTCCTCGGCGCGCTGCTGGTCGTCGGCATGATCATCTCGCGCATCATCTACATCTGCCCGCCCAACGAGGTGCTGATCTTCTCGGGTGGCCATCGCAAGATCGCGGACGACCACGAGGGTAACGCCCGCCAGGTCGGCTATCGCGTCATCCAGGGTGGGCGCGGCATCCGCATCCCGCTCATCGAGGTGGTCGATCGCATGGACCTCACGAACATGGTGATCGAGCTCCGCGTCCAGGGCGCCTACTCGCGCGGCGGCATCCCGCTCAACGTGCAGGGCGTCGCGAACGTGAAGGTCTCGAGCAAGAGCGTGCAGCTCGCCAACGCGATCGAGCGCTTCCTCAGCTACACGCGCGAGCAGATCATGGCGGTCGCGCGCGAGACGCTCGAGGGCAACCTGCGCGGCGTGCTGTCGACGCTGACGCCGGAGGAGGTGAACCAGGACCGCGAGAAGTTCGCGTCGTCCTTGCTCCACGAGGCCGACCACGATCTCGCCAAGCTCGGGCTCGAGCTCGACACCCTCAAGATCCAGCACGTGTCCGACGACAAGGGCTACCTCGAGTCGATCGGTCGCAAGCAGACCGCCGAGCTGCTCAAGCGCTCGCGCGTCGCCGAGGCCGAGAACCACGCGCTCTCGCAGGAGAACGCGGCGTCGAACTCGATGAGCCAGGAGATCTCGAAGGTCGAGGCGCAGATCTCCACCGCGCGCGCCGAGGGCCAGCGTCGGATCGCCGAGGCGCAGACCCGCAAGGGCGCGCTGATCGCCGAGTCCAAGGGCCAGGTCATGGCGGCCGTCGCCAAGGCGAGCGCCGAGCTCGACGTGCAGCGGGCGCGCCTCAAACAGGTGCGCTACCAGCTGATCGCCGACAAGGTGAAGCCGGCCGAGGCGAACCGCGAGAAGATGATCGCGACCGCGCGCGGGCAGGCGTCGAAGATCGTCGAGGACGGCAAGGCGACCGCGACCGCGATCCGCTCGCTCGGCGCGACGTGGGCCAAGGCCGGCGACTCCGCGCGCCAGATCTTCGTCGCGCAGAAGCTGCAGAGCCTGATCTCGACGATGATGAAGACGGTCGGTGAGACCATGGCGATCGACAAGGTCACCGTGATCGACAAGGAGCTCGCCGCGGGCGGTGGCAACTTCGCGGTCAAGGCCGCGGTCACCAACGAGCAGCTCAAGCAGATGCTCGGCGTCGACGTCGCGGCCGCGGTCGCGAACCTCGGCGGGCGCCCGCAGAAGGTCTAGGAGGCATAAAGGCTGAGGCCCACGCGGCGCCGCGCGGTGAGGCAGTGGTCGCTGCCGAGCGTGAAGTCGCGGCACGTCTTGGGGCGGTCGTCGTAGATCACGCAGCTGTACGCGCCGCTGCCGCCGTGGAGCGCGGCGCAGCGATCACCCTCGCGGAGCACCTCGAGGTAGGTCGTGCGATCGACGAGGTACGCGGGCTGCTTCTTGATGAACGGATCGCGGCGCTTGACCTCGACCGAGTGGTAGGCCTCGCGGCAGCACGCGCCGCACGTCAGGCAGTCGAGCGCGTCCTCGAAGCGTTCGCAGCCGAACCACCCGGGATCGACGGTGCGTTGCTTCGCGTCCTCGAACGACTCGTCGAGCTGGCGGCAGCGCGAGCGCCCGCGTTGCTCGTAGCGCCAGTGACACGACCCGCACGTGCCGCGCTCGCCTCCGGGGAGCCCGCTCGGGTGGAGCGGGATCGGCGCGTGCGACCACAGCGATCCATCGGCGGTCCACCGCGACGCCTCGCGCGCGATCGCGCTGGTGGCGGCG
>JAPLLF010000648.1 GCA_026387715.1 Pseudomonadota bacterium | reverse complement strand
ATCGTCCGCGCTGATGAACGGTGCCGCGATCGTGACGCTCGATGGAGAGGGTGCCGAAGTCCGCTGTGCGAGGATAATTGCAGCCACAACGGCACCGCCTGCGACGGTGATCACGAGCGAAGTTCGAGCCTTCTCGGAGAGCATCTGGGTTCCCACGCACGAGCTTGCCACGCGGTCTTCGCGACGAATTCATCGTTCGATCGGACAGATCCGAAACTCACGTCAGCTTTCTTTACCTGAAACGATTCCGGTAAGTTATCGACATCATTTGGATTGCGGTGACGACGAATCGCCAGGCGATCACCTGTCACCACATTCGACCTTGACCCGCCGCGTCATCGCGCCTATCTATCCCGCCATGACGAACGCTCAAGAACGCAAGGCACAGGAGCGCCAGGCTCGCCGCCGCCGCATCCAAGAAGCAGCCAGGACGGTCTTCGCGGAGCGCGGGTACGGTGGAGCCTCGATCGAGCTCATCGCCCGTGCGGCGCAGCTCTCGGTCGGTGCGATCTACCTCTACTTCCGCTCCAAGGAAGATCTCTACACCTCGCTGATCGAGGACACCTTGACGGTGTTCGACGTCGAGATGGGGCAGGTCCGCGAGACCACCGAGGTCACGCGTCGCCTCCGTGACACCTGGAGCATCCTCGTCCGCTGGGCCGAGAAGGATCCGGAAGGTCCGCGCATCCTCCGCCTGCTCGCGCAGCCTTCGATTCGCCCGCAGCTCTCCGACGAGGTCGTCGCCGCCGTGGCCGCGGGCCTCGCGCGGATCCAGGATCACCTGGGCGCCTGCATCGCCGATGGCATCCACGCCGGGGCGTATCGTCAGGTCAACGCGCGCGAGATCTCCGACCTCGCCTGGTCGGTGTTCCTCGGCAGCCTCGACGCCGCCGAGATGCACGCCAGCCTCGAGATCGCCGGCGAGCCCCTCGCCATCCGCGCCGATCGCGCCCTCGCGCTGATCGAGGCGGCGCTCGCGAATCGCGCGCAGGCTCCGACGCGCGCGTCGCAGCCTGTGATCGTCGCGTAACGACGTCGCGTAGCGATACGCGGCCTTGCACGGTACGTTCTACCCGTGCGGATGTGCCCGGCCTGCAAGGCCACCAGCGACGGCGCCAGCGGTCGGTTTTGTCCCATCTGCGGGGCGCCGTTCGCGACCGGCACGATCCAGGGCATGTCCGGGATCGCGGCGCTGACCGCACAGCTCCAGCCGAGCTCCGAGTCGACGAACCTGATCGGCACCACGATCGATGGGTTCCAGATCGACGAGATCCTCGGCGGCGGTGCGTTCGGGACCGTGTATCGCGGCCGACAGCTCGGGCTCGAGCGCCCGGTCGCGTTCAAGGTCCCGACCGTCGAGATGGCCGGCGATCCGATCACCGCGCGTCGCTTCGCGCGCGAGGCGCGCTCGGCCGCGCGCGTGGATCATCCCGGGGTCGTCACGATCTATGGCGTCGGCGAGCTGCCCGACGGCAGGCCGTACCTCGCGATGCAGCTCGTCGACGGGCGGCCGCTCGATCACATCTTCGCGCTCGACGGTGGGCCCCCCGTGCCGCTGTCCGTCATGCGCGCGCTCGAGATCGCACGCCAGATCGCGTCGGCGCTGTCCGAGACGCACGCCAACGACGTCGTCCATCGCGATCTCAAACCGTCGAACATCATCTGGCGCCTCGACCGCAACGGCGACGATCGGATCACGCTCGTCGACTTCGGCATCGCGGTGTGCAAGCCGGGCGGCGCGGAGGCCACGCGGCTCACCGGCGGCAACCTGATCGGCACGCCCCACTACATGTCGCCCGAGAAGGCCCACGGGGAAGAGGTCGACGGGCGCGCGGATCTCTACGCGCTCGGCTGCATCCTGTTCGAGCTGCTGACGTGCCGCACGCCGTTCCTGGGCACGGGCTTCGAGGTGTTGCTCGCCCATCTCGGGCGACCGATCCCCGCGCCGTCGGACCACGCGCACGACATCCCACCCGTCGTCGACGTCCTGGTCATGAAGCTGCTCGCGAAGAAGCCCGACCAGCGCCCACAGACCGGCGACGAGGTGGTGGCGATGATCGACGCGGCGCTCGCGGCGCTCGGTGCTGCGGTGATCGCCACACGCACACCGTCACGACGATCGTTCGCCCGCCCCGCCCTCCTCGGGCTCGTCGTGATCGGGGTGCTCTCGGCCGCCGGATTCGCCGCGGTGAAGCTCCGCACGCGGCCGCCCGGAACCCTCGAGGGGATCGCCGGGAGCGCGCTCGAGGACGACGCGGACGCGAAGCGCCGCGAGATCGTGGCCGACGACGGCACGTTCGTGGCGCGGATCTCGCTCCCCGACGTGATCCGCGCGAAGACGCCGGTGCGCGCACGCATCACGATCCTGACCAAGCTCGGCACGACGCTCGACGCGGGCGAGCTGGTCGTCACCGTCGAAGACGGCAAGGGCGGCGCCTCGGGCTTCCCTGCGCGTCGTCGCGATCGCGACGGCGAGAAGTTCTTCGGGTTCCGCCACACGTTCCCCGAGCCGGGGCACTACATCCTGCACATCTTCCCGCCCGAGTCCGACAGCGAGTTCCGGGTGGAGCTCGACGTCGAGTAGCTGCGCTACTTGGTCTTCTTCTCGACCTTCTTCTCGTCCTTCTTGTCATTCTTCGGCGTCGCGTCCTCGTCTTCGTCGTTCGAGAAGTCGACCTTGCCGGTGAACTTCTCGCCCTCGCCGAGGATCTTGAACGTGCCCGACGCGAGCACCTTGTTATTGCTCTCCATCGTGATGAGCAGGTTGCGATTGACCCCCATCGACTTCTTGTCGAGCGTGAAGCTCGTCGTGATCGTCTGCTCGCCGCTCGCCGTCGTGTACTGCTCGAACGACTGGAGCAGGCGCTTCGACGAGCCGGCCGTGACGTCGTAGATCTTCACGATGTACTCGAGGTCGTTGAGCTTGGTGTTGAGGAAGCCGACGAAGAACAGCTTCCAGCCCTGCTTCTCCTTGTCCTCGTTGAACGACGACTTGGACTGCTTGCGCATCGCCGCGACGTACGCGTCGGGGCTCTTGGCCGAGAGCGGAAAGCGCTTCTCGCTGACGAGGATCTGCCCCTTGAAGACGACGTTCGGATTCTGGGCGTACGCCGGCACGACGACCGAGAACGACAGCAGGAGGACGGCCAGCGACAGGAGCTTGCGTACGATCATCGCGAACGAAGATACCGCATGCTCGCGAGCGCGGCGCGCGAAATCTCAGCGGAGCAGCGTCCGGATCGCGTCGAGTCCTTCGCGATTCGGAGCGTCCAACCCGTCGAGCCGGGTCGCGATCTCGACGGCGCGACGGGCGAGCGCGCGATACAGCGCGGCGACCTCGTGCTTGCCATCGAGCGCGTCGAGATGGCGTTGAATAGTCGCCGCGTCGCCACGTCGAACCGGGCCGGTGAGGCCACGCGTCGTGCCGTGCGCGGCGACGTTGCGCAGCGCGCCCTCGGCGAGCGGCAGCAGGGCGCGCGCCGCGTCCTCCTGCGAGACGCCAGCCATCGCGAGCACCTCGGCGGCTGCGTCGACCGCCGCGACGAGGTAGTTCGACGCCAGCGCGGCGGCCGCGTGATAGGCCGCCATCTGCGTGCTGTCGAGCGCGAGCACGACGCCGCCCATCGCGGTGACGAGCTGCGTCGCGCGCGCGCGGCCGATCTCGTCACCCTCGACGCCGAACACCGTCCCCTTGAGGGTGCGCATCGCGACCTTCGGATCCGCGATGGCCGCCAGCGGGTGCATCGTACCGATGCCCGCGACGCTGCTGGCGACCTCGCCGAGCAGCTCGGTCGCCGAGGCCGCGCCGGCGCAGTGCAGCAGCACGTGCCGCTTGCCGATCAACCCGGTGCCGACGAGCATGTGGGCGACCTCGCCGATCACCGCGTCGCGAACCGCGAGGATCACGATGTCCGCTTCGAGGAGAATATCGGGAGGCGCCGACGAGAAGGCGGCGACGCCAGCCGTCGAGCCCGCGAGGCGGGCGGCCGCGGCGCGCCGGGCCCACAGGCCGAGCACGGGGACGCCGCCGAGCCGAAATGCGCCCGCGAGCGCGGTCGCGACCGGACCTGCGCCGACGATGAACGTGGTGGGATTACGAGCCGTCATACAAACCGCGCGAGGCGATATACCGCAGGACGGTCGCCGGCAGAAGCGGTGCGAGCAGGTCGTCGCGGTGCGTGGCGAGCAACTCGCGCACGCGCGTCGAGCTGATCGCCGGCATCACCACGCCGGTCTCGACGCTACCTTCGGGCAGCGGGTGACCGCTCAGCCCGATCACCACGAGCGGCGCGCGGGCGACGACCTCCTCCCAGCGATACCACTTGGCAGTCTCCCCCAGGATATCCCCGCCGATCACGAGGCGTGGCGCGTGCCCCTCGGCGATCACGTGATCGATCAGATCGAGCGTCCGGCTCGACACGAAGTCGGGCCGCTTCGCGAGCGTCTCCTCGGCGCGCGACACGCGGGCGCGAGGACCGAGCGCGCCCGCGACGAGCTGGCACATCGCGACGCGATCCTCGAACGCCGCGAGCGCCTTGCCGAACGGGTGGCTGTAGGTCGGCACGAACCACAGCTCGTCGACCGGCTGGGTCTCGAGCACGTAGAGCGCGACGAGCTGGTGCGCGACGTGCGGCGGGTTGAAGCTGCCGCCGAACAGCGCGACCCGGGTCATGGGTACAGCAGGAAGTCGGCGCGCTCCTCGGCGAACGCGCCCTCGTGGCGCGGCCACTGCGCCGTCAGATCGTCGAGGCTCGCGCCGGCCTCGATCCCCTCGCGCACCTGGGCGTTGCCCGCCAGCAGATCGATCGCCGGGATCTTGTCGACGAACTCGTACGCCTTCTCGCGCCAGTGGAACTCCGCCGGGGCGAGGTCGTGGCAGGCCTTGAGGAACGCGATGCCGGTCCGGTACGGCCGGTAGGCCTCCGCGTTGGTGACGTGGAGCTGCACGCCTCCGCACGCGGTCCGCGCGTGCTTGTGGAACATCGGCGTGTAGACGACCGGCCGGAACTCCACACCCGGCAGCTCGAACCTGGCGAGCGCGGTCGCGAGCGCGTGACCGTCGAGGTGGGGTGCGCCCGCCAGCTCGAACGGACGGGTCGTCCCGCGGCCCTCGCTCAGCTCGGTGCCCTCCACGAGGCACATCCCCGGATACACGAGCGCCGTGTCGACGGTGGGCATGTTCGGCGACGGCATCACCCACGGCAAGCCGGTGTGCTCGAACCACATGTCCCGGTGCCAGCCCCGCATCGACAGCACGACGAGATCGAGATCCATGTTCTCGACCGCGTGTCGCCAGCGCGCGATCTCGCCCGCCGTCATG
>JAPLLF010000353.1 GCA_026387715.1 Pseudomonadota bacterium | reverse complement strand
AGCAACATCGCAACCTGCTGCTCCAGGTAGGCGATTCGCTCGTCGACAGCGCTCACCCATACGTTAGATCACGCCTCGATCAACCTGTCGATCCCCACCCCTCCAGGGAGAGATCCGGACTCCACCCGGTGAACGCGTACCGGCACGCGGCCAACGCAGGTGTGGAATGGCCTAGGCGCATGGGGCCTCCGAGATGAGGAGTTGGAACAATTTCTGACCGAGCTCTGGGGCATACTCACGCAGAACCAGATCCTTGTGCCGGTCACTCTCGAAGGATGGGGACGCCCACTGCCAGGTAGCGCGGGCACATACCAGATCGATAGCACCAAGCTGCGCCTCACACCGCATCAGGGGCGCTATCGCTGTCAGACGTGCCGGCGCATGACGATCCGAAGGGGACCAACGAGCGTTTGCTTGGCGTGGCGTTGCGGGGGGAGGCTTGAATGGGAGGAGAGCGATCCCGATGACTACGACCTGCATGTTCTCGATGGCAACTACGCGATGTTGCGCGCTGCCGAGCACTCGGCGCAGGTCCCAGCAGACGTGCGCGAGCGCATCGAGAATCAGTTCAAGGGACAGGCCGAGCATGTCAACACGCTCGTGTGCACGCCGACCTTGGAACTCGGCGTCGACATCGGCGCGCTCGATGCGGTGCTCATGCGCAACGTCCCTCCGAGCGCCGCGAATTACTGGCAGCGCGTCGGACGTGCGGGGCGACGTCACCGCATGGCGGTGGACGTTACCTACGCGCAGGCGACGGGCTACGACATTGCCTACTTTCGCGACCCGTTGAAACTGCTCGGCGGAGCCGTCGAACCGCCGCGTTTCAATCTCAAGAACGCGCTTCTAATCGAGAAACATGTTCACGCGACCGTGCTTACTTCGTTGCACGGAATCGCGCGCCGAACGAGCGAACCCAACCGGCAGCAGATAGGCGAGGTCCTCGGTCGTTGTTTTCCATCGACGTTGAAGCCATACCTATTCACGTTGAGCGGCGAAGTTCGTGTCGACGCTCTCGACGTCAGCGACCTACAAACGCTGATTCAGCAACATCGCGCGGCGGTATTGAGGGAGGTACAAAGCGCATTCGGCGAAAGCTGGCCGGCCGAAGATATCGAGGCCGTGTCCGACGAGAGAATCGCTGCGATCGTCGATGGAATGGGGCAGGCACTCTGCGAAGTGCTGCAGCGCTTTAAGCGAAGGCTGGATTGGGCACGGGCGGAACTGTCACGGCTCGCGCGCGAAGAGACCCAGAAAGGTGTCCTTGATCCCGAGGACCAAGCGCACCGGCGCCGTTGCCAGCGCGTCATCGAACGCCTCAAGGGGCAGACCCAACGCACGAGGTCGCAAGCGCAAGGCAGCGGCGATGACTCGGACACAATGGGGGCACTTGCACGCGAAGGCTTCTTGCCTGGCTATGGGCTCGAGTCGGGCAGTATCATTGGCACCGCCGAGCCACCGCGCATGACGCAAGGGCTTTCCGAGTTCGACTTACCGCGAGCGCCGACTATCGCGCTCCGTGAATACGTGCCCGGCAACGCCATCTATGCCAACGGCTTTCGCTTCGTTCCACGTCGTTTTCAGCTTTCGCCAGACGACACGATGCGCTTTCATGTCGATGTTGCACGGCAGGTCGTGTCCGAGTTGGGCGTAAATGATCAGGCCGCGGCTCTTGGTGCCGAAGAACTGCGCGCGGTCCCCGTCTGCGATGTGGCACTTCCGTCGCAGTCGCAGATCTCCGATGAGGAGGACTTCCGCTTCCAAATGTCGGTCGCCATCGTCTCGCTCGAGCGTGGTGCGCACCGGGGTGGTACAGCATGGAGATGGGGTGAGCTAGGCCTACAGGGACGCCGTGCTGTGCAACTCCGTATGGTGAACATCGGGCCCAAGGGCGAGGTTAACGATGGTCGTATCGGCTACCTGCTCTGCCTCGCGTGCGGCCAATCGCATTCCCCTTATGCGTCGGTGCGTTCACGCGATGAGTTTCAGAAGAAGCATTTGGAGCGTTGCAATCACCGCGTCGAGCCTACGGGGTTCTTCGCCGACGTCGAAGTCGACGTCCTCGGCCTGCATAACGTATCCAACCGAACCGATGCCTTCAGTCTCGTCGAATCGCTGCGCATGGGTGCGGCACGTGTGCTGGACATGGAGATCGAGGATTTGCAGCTTACGAGCATTGGCCACGCAGGGGATGATTCCATCGACCTACTGCTATATGATCCGATGCCGGGCGGCTCGGGACTGCTCGAACAGCTCGCGTTGCGGTGGCCGGAAGTTCGCGATGCTGCGCTTGCACTCGTCGATGGATGTGCCGGCGCTTGCGAGCGCTCATGCATAGATTGTCTACAGACCTATCGCAATCGCTTCTACCATCAGTACCTGGATCGCCATCGTGCAAAGGAGTCGCTCGAGCGCGGGCCACAAACGCTGACAGAGCTGCATGCAATTCCCGAGCGCCTGCCACGCACGACGACCACGACAGGGCAGCCGCAGACGGTTATCGAGACGCGATTCCGGAGGTACCTCATCGAGGCCGGGTTGCCCGCGCCCGAGGCGCAGAAGCGAATCGACCTGCGAGGGGGGCAGCACACGGTTCCTGATTTCTTCTACGCTGGCGCCGACGCACACGAGCCCGGGATTGCCATCTATCTGGACGGCATGTCGGGGCACATCCACGGCAATTCGGACCAGGCTGAGCGCGACAGGTTCCTGCGTGAACAGCTTCGCGCGCAAGACTTCGAGATCGTCGAAGTGCGCTCGTTCGAGCTCGACGACCGCGCGGCGATGACGATCGCTGTGGCACGTATCGCCAGGTACCTGGTCGGTCGTGAACGCCAGCGGGAGGTGCGCGACGATACCTCATGGTTCGAGCGAGCGCGTGTTGCGCGGCGTAGCGGCACTGGTCGCGTGCTTCAACTCATCCGAACCCATGTTCCCAGCCCCGATGCCGTGCCGATCGTCGACCTGCGCATCGCGGCGGGCGCGTTCTCCGAGGGACAGATCCCGGAGCCCATTGGGTTCGGGCGCGTAGAAGGCATTGCGCTTCGTCCGGGGTTATTTGTCGCGCAGGTCGTGGGGGACTCGATGAACGAGCTGGTACCGCTAGGCGCGTGGTGTCTCTGGGAACATCTCGGTGCGGTTGGTGCCGCGCCACCAGCCCCGGGTCAAAATCTCTTGGTTCGCCGCGCTGATACACGCGACGCGGACTTCGGCGAGTACACATTTAAGCACCTCGCTGAAAGCCCCGACGGCCGCTACCTCGTCCCGAGGAGTACGAACCCAACACATCGCCGCATCCAGGTCACTCGCGATGACGAGATCGACGCAATCGCTCGCTTCATCGGCGTGGTCTCGACAGCCGATCTGTCTGCCGGCGAGCCCACGACGGCGCCTCCCACTCAGACGTTAGCCGAGCAGCTGTTCGTCAGTGCCGATGTGCGCCCGCTATTTGAAAGGCTGGTCGCGAGCGGCGTGCCCCTGCCCCAGGTCGGCGCAGACATCGAGGGCACGTCGGGCGACGTCGTCGGCAGCCCCGAATTTTCGTGGCCGGGCATGCGCGTCGCGGTCTTATTGCCCGAGCAAGAGTTCAGTCGTAAGAAGCTCGAAGTTGAGGGATGGACGTGCTTCAGCACCAACCTCGACGCAGTAACGTTCGACGCGCTCATCGAGAGGCTTGGGCTTGGGAGAACGACGTAAACATGACTATCGTTCCTCAGCTCGCGTTGTCTGAATCATTTCTGACGGCGCTCGCGCAACTACCCAAACCGATCCAGAAGAAGGTCCGCGAGTTCACCGCAAAGTTTCGAACCAATCCCACCTCGTCCGCCATAAACTACGAGTCGATCCATGATGTGCGTGATCAGAAGGTCCGCACAGTACGTATCGATCTCGCATACCGCGCAGTGGTAGTGCATCCGCCGAGCGGCGCCTTGTACATGCTGGTGTGGGTCGATCACCACGACGAGGCGATGGCGTGGGCTCGAGACAAAGTCTTCGACATCAACGGGACGACTGGCGCGATCCAAGTCGTCGACATGCAGTTCGTCGAAAGAGCAACGGAGACCGCGGCCGCACCCGTTCCTGCGCCGAAGGCAAAGCCAACGGGACCCTTTGTAGCGCTATCGGATGACGACCTTGCGCGCACTGGCCTGCCGGATGTGCTCGTTCCTGCGATTCGCGCCGTTCAGAGCGACGAAGGGTTGGAGAAACTCCAGCCGTATCTCCCGCAAGAAGCGTTCGAGGCTCTCTACTTGTTCGCGGCGGGCATCGACCTCGACGCAGCGATCCGCGAGAGCAGCCGGCCGCCGATCGTCGTGACGACCAAGCCGGTCGATACCACCGACTTCGCCACAGCGTTACAGAAGCCCGCATCGCGTCGGCAGTTCCGCTTGATCGAAAGCGAGGACGAGCTGGAGGAGATGCTCAACTCTTCTCTCGACAAGTGGCGCGTATTCCTTCACCCAACCCAAGATGCGATCGTCCGAGCAAACTTTCGCGGCCCCGCACGTGTGCTCGGCGGCGGCGCGCTCTAGCCGTTCGCATCGCACACGTCACCTCGGCGTAGAACGCGGGCCTCGCGCGATGCGCGAGGGGTGGGTGGTGGGTCCGGCGCTTGGCGATGATACGGCGGGCGCGTACTCGAAGCCCAGGGGCGCTCCGAGCGGGTGGTGCGGCGCGACTGCTAGACACAATCGCCGGGCCCCACACCCACCCCTCGCTTGTGCGCGCTCGTGCGCGAGCTCAGCCCGCCAAGCCGACGACTTAATCATGCCCATTGATTCGTACGCGTTCACCGGGTGGAGTCCGGATCTCTCCCTGGAGGGGTGGGGATCGACAGGTTGATCGAGGCGTGATCTAACGTATGGGTGAGCGCTGTCGACGAGCGAATCGCCTACCTGGAGCAGCAGGTTGCGATGTTG
>JAPLLF010000499.1 GCA_026387715.1 Pseudomonadota bacterium | reverse complement strand
GTGCACCTGCCACCGCTCCGGCAGCGGAGCGGCGATCTCCCGACGCTCGTGCGGGCGTTCCTCGAGCGCGCCGGGGCTGGGCCGCTCGCCGCGAGCATGCAGGGCGTCGCCGAGCGCGAGGTGCTCGCGCGGTTGACGCGCTACCACTGGCCGGGGAACGTCCGCGAGCTACGCAACGTGATCGCCCGGGCCGTCGCGCTGGCGGGGCCCGACGACGACTTCGCGTCGCTCCCGTTCGCGTTCCGGCCGACCGCGCCCGCGCCGGCCACCGAGACCTTCGTCGCCGACAAGCCGTTCCACGACGCGAAGGACGCGTTGGTCGCGCGGTTCGAGCGCGAGTACCTGACCGATCTGGTCGCGCGCGCGCACGGCAACCTCAGCGAGGCCGCGCGGATCGCGGGGCTCGAGCGGAAGTTCCTCTACAAGCTCCTCGAGCGCGCGGGCCTGCGCGGCGGCGTGGCGCCGGGATCCGAGCCGTAGCCGTCAGTCGAGCGGATCGAGTTGCTCGACGGACGGTCGCGTCGTGGGCTGCTTGACCGCGAGCACGTGCGCCACGAGCACGGGCAGGTAATCGGCGAGGCTCGGGCACTGGACGCGCGTGCCGGCCAGCGCCCGCGCGGTGTTCGTCGCGTCGTAGTGGACGACGTGATCGAGCATGTCCATGAAGGCGAGCGGCCCGCGCCCGAGCCGGGACAGGCCGGGGGTGCGCAGCACGGCGCGCGCGAGCGCCCTCGGGATGTGGCCGCGCGGTTGGGCGGTGTGCGCGATCGCGGCCACGCGCTCGAACACCTCCTGCGCGGTGAGCGGGGCAGGGTCGACGAGGTGAAACGTCTTGCCCGCGGCGTCTGGGCTCCGCGCCGCGTGCCACGCGGCCTCGATCACGTAGTCGATCGGCACGAGGTGGAGCGGCGCGTCGCCGCGCCCGAGCATCGGCAAGCGCAGGTTCGAGGTGTTCGTCGCGATCAGGGTGATCAGGTAGTAGGGGCCGTCGAGCTTGTCGATGTCGCCCGTGACGCTGTCGCCGACGATGATGCTCGGGCGCACGATCGTGACCGGGAAGCGTCGCATCGCGCCGCGCGCCAGCTTCTCGGCCTCGAGCTTGGTCCGTTCGTAGGCGTTGTGGAACGTCTGGCCGACCTCGAGATCGTCCTCGAAGAAGCGCCCGGCGCGGTCGCCGGAGAGCAGCGCGCTCGACCAGTGCACGACGCGCTCGAGTCGGGTCGCGTCGCGCGCGAGGTCGAGCACGTTGCGCGTGCCGTCGACGTTCACGCGGCGCGCGGTCTGGGCGTCGATGCCCATGAAGTAGATCCCCGCGAGGTGCTCGATCCACGTCAGCTCGCGGACCAGCGCCTGGTATTCGCGCGACGACAGCCCGAGGTCCATGTCGCAGACATCGCCGACGAGGATCTCGACGCGATCGCTCGTCGCGCCGAGGGCGGCGACGAACGCCGCGGCGTCGGCGGCGAACCGCTCCTGCGCGAGGACGAACACCTTCGTGGTCGGCTCGGCGGCGACGAGCTTGGCGATCATCCGCTTGGCGGTGAACGCCGGGAAGCCGGTGACGAGCGTGCTCCGCAGGAGCGCGTGGGCGCCGGTCGCCCGGCGTGCCCGGGGCGTCGGCACCCGGATCGGCCCGAACCGCGGCTCGATCTGGGCGACGACGGCGTCGACCTCGGCCTCGAGCGCCGGCAGGTCCGTACGGTTGTGGATCGCCCACGTCGCGACGCGGAGCTTCGCCTCGAGGGGCGCCTGCGCCGCGACGCGCTTGCGCGCATCCTCGATGGACAGCTTGTCGCGCGTGCCGATGCGCGCCTCCTGGTCCTCGGGCGTGACCGCGACGACGATCAGCGCCGCGAGCTGGCCGTGCAGGTTCTGTTCGACGAGGAGCGCGGACTCGTAGAACACGACGCTGGCGCCCGCATCGGCCCACGTCGCGATCGCGAGGGCGGCGGCCTCCGCGATCCGTGGGTGCGTGATGCGGTTGAGATCCGCGAGCGCCGCGGGATCCGCGAACACGATGCTGCCGAGCCGCTTGCGATCGAGGGTCCCCTCGGCCGTGAGGATGGCGCCGCCGAAGCGGGCGACGATGTCGACGAGCGCCGGCTGGCCCGGCTCGACGACCTTGCGCGCGAGCTGGTCGGCGTCGACGACGGCCGCCCCGCGGGCCGCGAGCAGCCGGCCCACGGTGCTCTTGCCCGACGCGATCCCACCCGTGAGCCCGATGACGTGCACCACCCCTCGCACGTACCATAGACTCCAGTCGTCATGTTCCGTCTGTCGATCCTGCTCATGCTCGCGTACGCGCTCGTGACGCCGGCGACCGCGAGCAAGCGCGACTGGAGCGGGAGCGCCGCCTGCGGCGCGTGTCATCCCGCGCAGCTCGCGGCGTGGCAAGCGACGCCCCATGCACGGACCAGGGCGCGGTTTCCGACCGCGCCACCGAAGGCCTGCCTCGCATGTCACGGCACCGGGGAGGCCCCGGCGGGCCCGGTGATCGCGGTCGAGGTCGGCTGCGAGGCGTGTCACGGCGCCGGCGCCGCGTATGGCGAGGACGATCTCATGCGCGACCGGCCGCTCGCGCTGGCGCTCGGCCTGACCGACCTGTCGACCCCCAAGGCGCGTGCGGCCGTGTGCGCGGGTTGCCATGCACGCCCGATCGGTGCGAAACCCTTCGACGCGACGGCCCCCGTGCACCCGGTGAACCCATGAAAGCTCGCTTCGTTACCTCCGCGGCCAAGGCGAGCGATTTTCCGCCGCCGACCCATCCCGAGATCGCGGTCGTCGGACGCTCCAACGTCGGCAAGTCGAGTCTCATCAACGCCCTCGTGGGCACGGACGGGCTCGCCCGGACCTCGCGCACCCCCGGTCGAACGCGGCTGCTCAACTGGTTCGAGATCGAGTCGAAGCACCCGTTCTACCTCGTCGATCTTCCCGGCTACGGCTACGCCGACGTCGCCGCCAAGGTTCGCCACAGCTGGCGGCCGATGATCGAGACCTACCTGGAGTCGCGGACCGTGCTCGCGGGCGTGCTGCTGCTCGTCGACATCCGCCGCGGCGTGCAGGAGGAGGAGCTCGACTTCGTGCCGTGGCTGGAGTCGAAGGGCACGCCGATCGTGGTCGCGCTCACCAAGGCCGACAAGCTGTCGAAGAACAAGCGCTATCCCGAGATCAAGCGCGTGCGTGCCGAGCTCGGCATCACCCGCGATCCGTACGCGGTCTCGACGATCACCGACGACAGTGGCATCCCCGAGCTGTGGAAGGCCCTGTTCGGGATGATCGACCCCAAGGTGTGAGCTCGTTGGAGATCGAGATGGACGTGCTGATCGCGCCCGCGACCGTGGCCGATCTCGACGCGATCGACGTGATCGAGCAGCACTCGTTCCCCAGGCCATGGCCGCGCAGCACGTTCGAGCGCGAGCTGATCAACGAGAACGCACGCATCGACGTCGCGCGGATCGCCGACACGATCATCGCGTTCAACAACTACTGGATCGTCGCCCACGAGCTCCACATCCTCGCGATCGCGACGCACCCCGATCACCGGCGGCACGGGGTCGGGCGCCAGCTCCTCGCGCACGCCATCGCCGCGGCGGGCGTCGCCGGTTGCACGCTCGCGACGCTGGAGGTTCGCCGCGGCAACCTCCCCGCGATCGCGATGTACGCGCGCGCGGGCTTCAAGGTCACCCACGTGCGCGCGCGCTACTATCACGACGACGAGGACGCGCTCGTGATGCTCGCGACGATCTAGCGAGCTAGCGAGCTAGTTGATCGTGCCGCCAACGGTCACCTGGCCGTCGCCGGGACCGTCGGGGCGCGTCGCGAAGTAGATCGCCGTGCCCCCCGCGCCGGCGACCAGCACGCCGGCCGCGGCGAGCACGTACCAGTGCTGGTACCAGCTGACCGCGCCGCGCTTCGACAGCGTCGCCTCGACCTTGATCGTGCCGTCGGGCGGGAGCTCGATCTTCGTCGTGTACGGCACGTAGCCGGTCTTCTCGATGCGGATGTTGTACGTCGCGGGAGCCCGGAGCTTGAGCGGCTCGAGCGGGGTCGTGCCGCGCGGCTCGCCGCTGATCGTCACGGCGGCACCGCCGAGGTTGGCGACGATGTCGATCACGCCGTACCGCAGGAAGTCGCCGCCGGGCATCATCCGACCGAGGAAGTCCTCCAGCTGGGCGTCGGTTGGCGCGGCGCCTGCCGCGAGCGTCTCGGCGATCCGCGAGCTCACGGTGTGGAACGCGACATCGATGCGCTGGATCGTGAGGATCACGTCACCGAGCTCGCTGATCGCGACGAGGATGACCTCGGACGCGCCGACCTTGTCGCCGATCTTGGCCACGCACGTGGCGTCGCCGGCGCACTTGACCATCACCTGATCGACGCTGTCGCCGTACGCGACGCGCGCCTGATCGGGGCCGATCACCTTGAGCGACGTGCGGGCCCGCAGCACCGCGACGATGCGGTCGGCGATCTTCGGCACCGCGCTCGAGCCGGAGCGGTACTCGAGCACGACGATCTTGCGCTTCGGATCGGGGTCGTCGGCGCGCGCGACCGCAGACCATCCGACGAGCAGGGCGAGGACGACGACTGCGAGCTTCATTTCTTGCCGAACAGGAAGGTCATCGACTGGATGTGGTGTTCGTCGTCGGGGTTGGTCGGCGCGGTCTGCCCCGTCGACGTCGCGCACTCCCAGCTCTCGATGTCGGCGAGGCGCTGGGAGTCGATCACGCCATCGCAGTAGCTGCGATAGCGCTGGATCGGCGCGCCGGACGACGCGTCGAACACGCGGAGCTCTTCGGTGTCGATCTCGAGGTGCGGGAAGTTCGCCGAGATCACCGCGGGGCCGTCGAAGTGCGCCGCCGCGGTCGCCGCGACGTAGTCACCGCCGGCGCCGACCTCGAGGTGGCCGAACGTCGCCATCGTCGCGTTCATCAGCCGCTGGACCCCCGGGAAGTCCATCGCGTTGACGACCTGCTGGGCGCGCTCCGACCACAACGTCCGCGGCGCCTCGGTGCCCGCGATCGGCGCGACGAGCAGCGCGAGCCCGATCGGGCTGCCGGCCTCGACGCCGATGTACGCTTGCCCGTTCGACACCGCGACGGCGGTCGGCTTGCCGAGGCCCATGCGCAGCCTGGTGATGGTGGTGCCCTTGATCTCGCCGAGTTCGCCCTTGCACGCATCGACGACGAACATCCGGCCACCATCGCTCGCGACGTCGGCGAAGCCACCCATCGCGACGGTCTGCGCGTCCGAGACCTCGCCGTTGGCGAGGCTCACGGTCACCAGCTCGGCGGTCTGCGCGCAGCTCGTGCTGCGATCCTTGATCGCGATCGCGGTGGTCGCGCCGGCGGCAGCGTTCACCATCGCGACGCGCGCGAAGTCGCCCGCCGCGACCGACTTCACCATGCCATCGTGGGTGTTGATGATGTAGAGCGCGGTGGTGGTGCCGATCACGAGCCACTGGCCATCGTCGCTCCCGGCCCCGTCGCGCACCCCGCCCAGCATGGTGCCGGCGAGCGCGGCCTTGATGGAGTGGTCACCCGTGGAGACCGGCTTCACGGTCGCCGGCCCCACCAGGTGCGACGCCGGATCGAGCGACGAGCCAGGGGGGGTTCTCGACGAACCCGCTGACGTCGGTCGACGCGAGGCCGGCGATGTAGACGATCGGGCGACGAACCTGGACGGTGATCATCTCGTTCGGCGTGATGTCGACCGGGCCGGGCGTGCGGCCGTAGCCGACCGCGGTGCCGCTCTCGTTGCGCAGGACGGCCTCGACCCAGACCCCCTCCATGACGTCGAAGTCACCGAGGACGAAGTTGTTGCCCGAGACCGCGGCGGATCGCTCGATGTCTCCCGAGGCCGTGTGCATCGTGACGTCGATGGTCGTGAACCCGGTCGGGTCGAGCTTCTGGTTCGGGATGTCGATCGAGATGGCGACGCCACCCGCGGGGACCGGCCCGTCCTGGCCACAGGCCGCGAGAGCACCGATCCCACACAGGAGTGCCGATCTCACGTTCACGGCCCGCATCGTCGGCCTTCATACACCAGACAAGTCCGTGATTCCATGGTGATCCGCACGGCGCATGGGGACTCAAAGATCGCTTGGGGTTTCCGGCTCGGTCGTTGTACGAATGAGTCGAACGGTCCATGGGCTGGATCGTTCGGGTCGTTCGACGGGATGCAAACCAACGTGAACACAGGCGGAGAGACCGGGCCGCTCGGTCGTCAGGACCCGAGCCTGCCGCAGGTGTTCGGCCGCTACCTCCTCATCCAGCGGCTGTCGCGTGGTGGCATGGGCGAGATCTTCATCGCCAAGCACGGCCTCGCCGGGTTCGAGAAGCTCGCGGTGATCAAGAAGGTGCTCCCGCACCTCGCCGCGGATGCGCAGTTCATCTCGCGCTTCGTCGACGAGGCGCAGGTCGCGATCAAGCTCCAGCACGTCAACGTCGCGCAGGTGTTCGAGGTCGGGCGCGTCGGCGAGGAGTACTTCCTCGCGCTCGAGTACGTCGAGGGCAGGGACCTCCGGCGCACGATCGGCGTGCTCAACCAGCGCCGGCAACGCCTGCCGGTCGACCTCGCGTTGTTCATCGGGCGCGAGCTCGCGAACGGGCTCGCCTACGCCCACCGCCGGACCGGCAACGACGGCGTCTCGATCAACCTCGTGCACTGCGACATCTCCCCGCCCAACGTCCTGGTGTCGTTCGAGGGTGAGACCAAGGTGATCGACTTCGGCATCGCGAAGTCCGCGATCCGCGGCACCGCGACCGACCCCAAGATGGGGTTCGGCAAGTTCGGCTACATGGCGCCCGAGCAGCTGATCCGTGGCGGCATCGTCGACTTCCGCACGGATATCTATGCGGCCGGCGTCGTGCTGTTCGAGCTGCTCACCGGGCAGCGCCTCTACGAGGCGGGCCCCGAGCCCGACTACCGCGCGCTCGCCCGCAAGGTGTCCAAGGGCGATCACAAGCTCCCGTCGGAGATCGATCCGGCGCTGACACCCTACGACGATCTGGTCGCGACCGCGCTGCGGCCCAAGGTCGAGGATCGCTACCAGTCGGCGGCCGAGTTTCGCGACGCGATCCAGCAGTGTCTCGTCGCCGTGAACCCGACGATCTCGACCGATCAGCTCGGGTCGTTCATGCGCGAGCTGTTCGCCGAGGAGATGAACGCGCAGCGCGAGCTACACGAGCGCGTCGCGATGACCTCGCTGTCCGACTTCGAGGTCGCGATGCAGACGCAGGCGATCTCGACGGTCTCGTTCGCGGTGTCCGCGATCCCGGTCGAGCAGCTCGGCAACTTCAAGGAGGTCCCGCGCACCTCGAAGCGGATCACCGTGCCGCCGCAGGCACCGTCGGTCGCGCGCCCGTCGATGCCGCTCCAGGCGGAGGCCGCCGACGCGCTCGCCGATGGCACCGGCTCGATCGATCGGGCCCTCCGCACCGACGCGGTGGCGCGTTCCAGGAAGCGGTCGCCCCGGATCGCGCTCATCGGCGGCGTGGTCGGCGTTCTCCTCGCGGTCGTGCTGTTCATCGTGCTGCGCGATCCGGCGGGTGCCAAGGCGGGCGCGCCGTCGCCGAAACTCACGGTCGTGCCGATCGGTGAGCCCAACGGCGACCCGAAGCACCCGGTCGAGGCCAAGGTCGATCCGCCGATCGACCCGACGATCGATCCGACGATCGACCCGACGATCGATCCGACGATCGATCCGACGATCGATGACACCAGGCCGACCAGGAAACCGATCGAGAAGATCGAGAAGATCGAGAAGATCGAGAAGCATCATCCCAAGGCCGGGAGCGGGAGCGCGATCACGAAGGAGTTGGCCGTGAAGAAGCCCGATGGGCTCAGCCGCGACGTGGTGGGCGCGAGGTTCTCGGCGGTGCGTCGCGAGTACGACGCCTACAAGCAGAAGAACGGGATGCGCCTGGAACAGCAGTGGGGCGATCTCACGACGTACATCCAGTTCAATCCCGATGGCCGTTCAAGCTCGACGAGGTCAAAGAGCGCCTCGCGGAGATTGGCGTGCACGGCATGACGGTCAGCGAGGTGAAGGGGTTCGGTCGCACGGGTGGGAAGAAGGAGGTCTACCGGGGCTCGGCCTACGTGGTCGACTTCGTCCCCAAGGTGAAGATCGAGATCATCGTCCCGAACGACAACGTGCAGCAGGTCGTCACGGTGATCACCGAGGCCGCCCGCACCGGCAAGATCGGCGACGGCAAGATCTTCATCTCGACCGTCGACGAGGTCATCCGCATCCGCACCGGTGAGACCGGTGAGGACGCCATCTAGCGCGGCCACGCCTCAACAAGGACCCGACCATGACGCCCAGCGAGCTGCACGAGTACGTCAAGAAACACGGCGCGAAGATGATCGACGCGAAGTTCGTCGACTTCCTCGGGCAGTGGAAGCACCTCACGTATCCGATCGAGCGCCTGCAGGAATTCCTCGACGATGGCTTCGGGTTCGACGGCAGCTCGGTCGCGGGCTGGCGCGCGATCAACTCGTCCGACATGCTCATGATGCCGGATCCCGAGACCGCGGTGATGGACCCCTTCCTCAAGGTCCCGACGCTGTCGATCCTGTGCGACGTGATCGATCCGATCACGCACGAGTCGTACATCCGCTGCCCGCGCTCGCTCGCGAAGCGCGCGGTCGGCTACCTCAAGTCGACCGGCATCGCCGACACCGCGTTCTTCGGCCCCGAGGCCGAGTTCTTCATCTTCGACTCGATCGAGTACTCCGAGGATCCGAACCACTCGTTCTTTCGCGTCGACTCCGACGAGGCTGGCTGGAACAACCGGCGCAGCGAGGTCGGCGGCAACAAGGGCTACAAGCCACCGATCAAGGGCGGGTACTGCGTCACGAGCCCGACCGATCAGCTCACCGATCTGCGGACCCAGATGGTGCTCGTGATGCAGGCCGTCGGCATCACCATCGAGACCCACCATCACGAGGTCGCCACCGCCGGTCAGGCGGAGATCGACATGAAGTTCGACACGATGGTGAAAATGGCGGACCAGGTGCTCTGGTACAAGCACATCGTCAAGAACGTCGCGCGGCAGCACGCCAAGACGGCGACGTTCATGCCGAAGCCGCTGTTCGGTGACAACGGCTCGGGCATGCATACGCACCAGTCGTTGTGGAAGGCGGGCAAGCCGCTGTTCGCGGGCGACGCCTACGCCGGCATGAGCGACATGGCGCTGTACTACGCGGGGGGATTGCTCAAGCACGCCGGCGCGATCTGCGCGTTCGCGAACCCCACGACGAACAGCTATCGTCGGCTGGTGCCCGGGTACGAGGCGCCAGTCAACCTGGCGTACTCGGCGCGCAACCGCTCGGCGTCGATCCGTATCCCGATGTACTCGAGCTCGCCGAAGGCCAAACGTCTCGAGCTCCGCTCCCCCGACCCATCGTGCAACCCCTACCTGGCGTTCGCCGCGATGATGATGGCCGGGCTGGATGGAATCGAGAATCGAATTCATCCCGGGGAGCCGCTCGACAAGGACATCTACTCGCTGTCACCGGAGGAGCTGGCCGAGGTTCCGACGGTGCCGGGATCGCTCGATGCGGCCCTCGATGCCCTGCACAAGGATCGTGAGTTCCTGATGAAGGGGGATGTGTTCTCGAACGACCTGATCGACTCGTGGATCTCGTACAAGCGCGAAGCGGAAGCGGATCATGTCCGTCTCCGCCCTGTGCCGGCCGAGTTCCAGCTCTATTACGACTGCTGAGCCACGGTTCGCGATCTGCCTTCCCAGCAGGCTCGCCGCTTGTAAGTCGGCGAGGGGTTTGGCATAATCGTACAATCCGACGAATGGAGTCATCCTCAGTCGGGGGGAAACCGCGAAGAACCTGCGTGGACTTTCAGCAAGTCAGGCGATTGTGGGGAACTGGTAGTGCGTACTCCGCGCTGATCGGTTTTTGCGCACAAGCGCGCGTTCCCAGCTCGCTCCGGAGCCCCGCCTATCGCGCGTTCGCGCACGCTGTCGGCGCGAACCTCGACGAGACGGAGCTCGCGCTCGACGCGTATCCCACGCTCGGTGAGTTCTTCGCACGCAAGCTCCGCGATGGTGCCCGCGTCGTCGATCCGGCCCCGAACACCGTGATCTCGCCATGTGATGGCGTGATCGCCGCGCGTGGTCGCGCGACCGCCGGGACGCTGGTCCAGGCCAAGGGTCGGAACTACCAGGTCGCCGAGCTGGTCGCCGATGCAGAGTATGCCACCCGGTTGACCGACGGCGAATACGTGACCATCTACCTCGCGCCACGTGACTATCACCGCGTGCACGCCCCGATCGACGCCAGGATCACGGGATACGACTTCGTCCCGGGCGCGTTGTGGCCCGTGAACCCCCGGGTCGCGGCGCTTCGAGATCAGCTGCTCTCGCGCAACGAGCGCGTGGTGATTCGGCTCGAGTTGTCCAATGGCACGCCGTGCGCCCTCGTGATGGTCGGCGCTGCGGGCGTCGGCAACATGCGGCTCGCGGGCTGGGCGAACGGCTTTCAGAGCGTCGACCTTCGGTTGCAGGGCGAGCGCCGGGCGGTGGAGCTGACGAACGTCGTGGTCCGCCGCGGGGACGAGCTCGGTGCCTTCAACCTCGGTTCGACCGTCGTGATGGTGTTCGGATCTTCCGGATCTTCCGGGCCTTCCGGATCTTCCGGATCTCCGGTCTTACATGGCGAGGTCGGGACGGCAGTTCGCTTCGGCGAAGCGCTGGGAGAGGTGCGTCCGACCGTATGAGCAAACGCGACGACGAGGATCTGGAAGTCGGGATGACCACCGCCGAGCGCCGACGTCGGCGACGGCGGGGTGGGGGAGTCCGGATCCCGTCCGACAACGTGCCGCGACGGGCGTCGACCTCGCCGCCGGTCGTGGCTCCCGTGCCAGAAGACCCCTCGCTCGCGATGTCGATCGCGTACAGCTTCACCAGCGATGGTAGCGAGCCCGTGGCTCGCGTGGATCTCACGCCGCCGCCGCCCGCGAAGTCGCCGCGCGCGCAGACCGTGCCACCGCCGGTGCCCACTGGCGACGACGTTCACGTGCGTCGTACCGTCGTTCGCGCGGTCGTCCCGATGAACTTCGACGACGACAACAACGACGACGAAGAAGTCTCGATGGAAGAGGTCGTCGACGACGGCACGGTCGACGCCGGCGGCGTGGCGCAGTTCGACGCGCCGGTCGCGCCCGACCAGATGACGACCATGATCGATCCGCCGACGTCGACGTCGGCGAACGAGCCGCCGCAAGAGTTCGAGATGAAGACGCGCGAGATGAGCGCGGTCGATCTTGAAGCGCTCGGGCTGTCCGAGCTCGCCGCCCGCACGACCGAGCCGAGCCCGAGCCCGCGCACGCCCCAGGATCAGCCCACGATCATCATCGCGGACGAGCCGTCCGAGGTCGAGGTCCGGTTCCAGCCGCAACGGCCGCCGAGCGATAGCGACGACGACATCGAAGTCGAGATCGGCACGACCCTCGATGCCGAGGTCGAGGCGCTCCCGGCGCCGGTCGTGGCGGTCGCGCCGCCAGCCAACGAGGATGGCCCCCGCCGCGATCGGATCAAGACCGTCGCGTTGTCCGACGACGATCTCGAGGAAGTGCGCGAGGTCGTGCGCAGCATGGCGGCCGCCCAGGGTACGTCGACGTCAGCCCCGAAGCCGACCACCGTGGTCGCGACGCCATCGCCGCTCGAGCCGAAGTCGACGAAGGATTCCGGCGAGGTCATGTCGGTGCCCGACATCGACATCCAGGTGCTCGCCGAACGTGCCGACGCCGAGGGAGTTGCCGACTCCTCCGACTCCGCCGACGTCGACGTCGATATCGACGAATCCATCGAGCAGAAGCCGGTCGACCCCCCACGGGCGATGGCACCCGTCGCGATGCCCGTCGCGCCATCGGCCGACGCGCCACGGACGCGCCCTCTGTCCCATCCACCGCCGATGGGGCAAGCGCCGCCGCCGACCCCACCGCCGATGCCGGCTGCGGCCAAGACGCCGCCGGCCCCACCGCCCGCGGTCAAGAAGCCCGCGCCCACGCCGCTCCCCGCGAAGGAGACCAAGTCGCGTGGCAAGCCGTGGTTCATCGATCTGTTCGACGAGGACTACCTGCGGACGCTCCCGTTCCTCACGCCGCAGGCGACGCAGGCCGAGGCCGAGTTCGTGATCGACGCGATGGGCCTCCAGCCCGGCGCCCAGGTCCTCGACATCGGGTGTGGGTATGGGCGCCACGCGATGGAGCTCGCGGCTCGCGGCTTCCACATGGTCGGCCTCGACATCTCGACTCCGCTCCTCGTGCGTGGTGGTGAGGAGGCGCACCGTCGCGGCCTCACCATCAACTTCGTCCGCGGCGACATGCGCGAGCTCGACTTCGAGAACCAGTTCGACGGCGCGTACTGCGTGTTCTCGACGTTCGGCTACTTCGACGACGAGACCAACAAGAAGACGATCGCGAACATCGCGCGGGCGCTCAAGCCGGGTGGTCGCGTGATGCTCGAGATCCTCAACCGCGCCTACGTGATCGCGGATCTACCGACGCGCGTGTGGT
>JAPLLF010000203.1 GCA_026387715.1 Pseudomonadota bacterium | reverse complement strand
TGTTCGTTCCACGGCAGCGGGGACGTCGTGGTCGACGCGGTCCTGACCGACGGTCGCGTCGACGATGGCGGGTTCGATGCCGCCGATGCGAACGGGCCGGTCGACGCACTGATCGACGCCTCGGACGGCTGCACGTTCGAGGACGTCGTCGCCACCAAGATCTACCTGCCCGCATCCACCATCGACGGAACGCGGATCTTCACGCCGTCGAAGCGGGTGGCGTTGCCGGCCTTCCTCACGGTCACGCTCGGCAACGGTGGCAACCACTGCGCCGAGATCGATCTGAAGCGCGTGAGCGATCATGCGACGCTGCGCTGCCGCTACGTCGGCGGCCAGCCAGGCGCACCCGAACAACCCGACGCAGGCGCTGCGCGGGTTGCGCTACAACTTCGGTGGCTGCACGACCGGGGCGGCGTGTCCGAGCCCGAACGGCACGTCCGATCCGCTGATCGCCGACGCGCTGGTCGGCGTCGAGGAGACGTTCACGGTGCACGTCGATAACGGCGACTCGTACGTGGGGCCGACCCAGGTCGTGGCGCACGTCCGGGTGTGTCCGTGACCGACGACCTCACGCTTCGGACCGCACGGAGCTCACTGACAGTACGCGCGGATCGCGGCGGAATGGCCACGCGGTTCGAGGTCGCCGGCGCGCCGGTGCTGTTCATGGATGAGGGCTCGCTCGCCGATCCGACGAAGAACGTCCGTGGGGGCAATCCTGTCCTGTTCCCGAGCCCCGGCAAGCTCGTCGGTGACACGGCGGCGTTCGGGGGCACCCTCAATCAGCACGGCTTCGCGCGCGAGCTGCCGTGGCGCGTGCTCGGATCGACCGGCGGCGACGAGCCGACCATCGCGCTCGAGCTCGCGTCGTCGGCCGACACGCGGGCACGCTACCCGTGGGACTTCACGCTGCAGCTCACGTACGCGCTGCGCGGCACGACGTTGCGGATCGATCAGCGCGTCGACAATCACAGCGCGACGCCGATGCCGTTCGGGCTCGGCTTCCACCCGTACTTCTTCGTGCCCCAGGCGGACAAGCACGCCGTGCGCGTCGAGACGGCCGCGACCCGGGCGTTCGACAACGTGACGAAGCGCGCGATCGCGATGCCGGCGCTGGATCTCACCCAGCCGGAGGTCGATCTCCACTTGCTCGATCACGGCGCGACCTCGAGCGCGCTCCAGCTTCCCGACGTGGAGATCCGGATCCGCGGGTCAGACGAGTACACGCACTGGGTCGTGTGGACCCTCGCCGGACGCGACTTCGTCTGCCTCGAGCCGTGGACGTGTCCGGGCAACGCGCTCAACACCGGCGAGCGGGTGATCGAGCTGCTGCCGAACACGGGGCGGTCGCTGTGGATCGACCTCACGGTGACCCGACGCTTGCGGGCGGCTTGATCAGTGCATACGTGAGGAGACATGCAGCCGTCTCCTCCGCTTCCGGATCGCGAGCGCGATCGTGATCGTGGCATTGCTGATGCGGTGCGCGAGCTCGATGCCGCGAAGGCCCGCGTCCAGCGCGAGGCCAAGCAGCTCCACCTCGACACCAGAAGATCGCTGATCGTCGAGCTGCTCCCGGTGCTCGATAACCTCGATCGGACGATCCTCGCGGCCGAGGACCGCGGCGAGGCGCCGGTGGTGCTCGAGGGCGTGCGCATGATCCGCGCGCAGCTCGACGGCGTGCTGCGTGGCTATGGCGTCGAGCGCGTCGATGCGATCGACGAGCCCTTCGATCCCGTGCTCCACGAGGCGGTCTCCATCGTCCCGGTCGCCGTCCGGGCGCTCGATGGGCTCGTGATCGAGCAGCTCGAGCCCGCGTATCGCTTCGGCGACACCCTGCTACGGCCGGCCAAGGTCGTCGTCGGCCGACTCCGCTGAGCGCAGCTCCGAGCTTGCCTGCGAGCTTGCTCGACGTCGCGGCGACCCGCGGCGCCGTGAGCAGCCGCGTCTGAAGTTCATGGGGGAGCTCCCCGAGATGGCCTACCAGTGGCGGGTGCCGTTCGTGCTCGACGACGCGAAGTTCCACGCGCGGTTCGGGTTCGGGGCGACGCCGGTCGACGCCCAGGTCGCGGCGACCGTGGCGTGGGCCCGTGATCGCTTCGCGGTCAGCCCCGCGGCCTGACGAGTGCACGTGCGGAGGTCGTGGATCAAGACGCCGGGAGATCTCGCGAATCCGCGCCGCGCGACGTGCTGGTGCGTGCGCCCGCAGAGCTCGTGGTGTGTCACTCCTGCGAGGCCGTGCACCGGCGCACGCCGGTCGCCCACGGCGCGGCGAGCTGCGTGGTGTGCGGCGCGACGCTCTACCGAGGGGGGCGCCGCGCGACCGTCGAGGCCATCCTGGGGTTGACCCTCACCGCGGTGATCGGTTTCGGTATCGCGATCGCCGAGCCGCTCGTCGTACTGGACGCGAGCGGTCGCCGGATCGACGTCTCGCTGTGGGACGCCGCGACCGTGGCCAGCGGGCGCGGTTACGCGGTCGTGGCGATCGTGCTCGGCGTGACCCTCGTCGCGGCGCCGATGGTGGAGCTGGCGCTGCTCCTGTGGGTCCTCGTGCCGCTCGCCGCGCGGGTCCACCCGCCCGGGTTCAGCGCGGTGATGCAGGTGCTCCGCCAGCTCCGGCCGTGGCGCATGATCGAGGTCTTCCTGCTCGGCGTGGCGATCGCGATCGTCAAGCTCGCGGGCATGGCCAAGGTGACGCCGGCCTGGGGCGTGTTCGGGATCGCGGTGATGACGGTCGCGCTCGCGTCGATCGGCGCGCTCGATCGCGCCACGCTGTGGCGCCGCCACGACGAGGTGGTCGCGTGAGCCACGCGTCCGCCATCGATCTCGTCGCCTGCCCGGTGTGCACGCTCGTGTTGCACGCCGGCGACGGCGCGTGCCCACGGTGCGGGATCGCCGTGCGTCGCCGGCGCGCGCCGGATCTCACGCGCTCGTGGGCGCTGCTCGTCGCGGCGGCGGCGCTCTACGTGCCGGCCAACGTCCTGACGATCGTCCACATCGCGAAGTTCCCGATGCGCCGGTCCGACACGATCCTGTCGGGCATCCTCCACCTGTGGGCGACGCACGCCCGCGGGCTCGCCGTGATCGTGTTCGTCGCGAGCGTCGTCGTGCCGCTCGTCAAGCTCGCCTCGCTCGCGGTCCTGCTCGTGAGCGTGCGCGCGCGATCGAGCTGGCGGCCACGTGCGCGGCGCGCACCTACCGCGTCCTCGAAGCGGCGGGGCACTGGTCGATGCTCGACGTGTTCGTCGTCGCCCTGTTGACCGCGCTGGTCCAGCTCGGCCGGTTCGCGAACGTCGAGCCCGGGCCGGCGATCATTCCCTTCGCGGGCGTCGTCGTGCTGACGATGCTCGCCTCGGCGGCGTTCGACCCCCGGGCGATCTGGGATCGAGGTGTAACGTGATCGATGCCAAGACGTATGAGAGCTTGCCGACCCCCGCCGTGCGCCAGCGCGGGCGGGCCCGCACGTCGATCGTGTGGGTGGTCCCCGTGCTCGCGGTGATCGCGTGCGCGATCATCGTGGTGCGCACCTACGTGCTCGTCGGCCCGGCGATCCACGTGTCGTTCGAGGGCGCCGAGGGGCTCGAGGCCGGCAAGACCGAGGTCCGCTACAAGAACATCCCCGTCGGCAAGGTCACCAAGCTCGAGCTCTCGCGGGATCTCCGGCGCGTCGTCGCGACGATCGAGCTCGATCGCGCCGCGGGTGACCTGATGGCGCGTGACACGCAGTTCTGGGTCGAACGGCCACGGGTCAGCGTCGGTGGCGTGAGCGGGCTGGGCACGTTGCTCTCGGGGGCGTACATCGGGGTCGGCGTCGGCGCGGAGGACGTGCGGGTGGGGGAGTTCGTCGGGCTCGAGCAACCCCCAGGGGTCACCCGCGATCAGCGGGGCCGGGCGTTCAAGCTCACCGCGCCCGAGACCGGCTCGCTGTCGCTCAAGTCGCCGGTGTACTTGCACCACGTCGCGGTCGGCTGGGTGTCGGCGATGGAGCTCGCCGCGGATGGCTCCCACGTCACGGGCGAGGTCTTCATCCAGCATCCCTACGAGGACACGGTGACGACCGAGACGGTGTTCTGGAACGCCAGCGGGCTGGACGTCACGCTCGACGCCTCCGGGCTGCGGCTCGACACCCAGTCGCTCGCGACGATGGTCTCGGGTGGCCTCGCCTACGACACCCGCGAGGGCGGGTCGGCGGTGCCGCCACCGGCGAAGCCGCTCGCCGCGTTCGTGCTGTACGCCGACCGCGGGCACGCCATGAAGCGGCTCGATCGACTCGCGATCGCCGCGACGATGCGGTTCACCGACTCGATGCGCGGGGTCTCGGTCGGTACCGGCCTCGACGTCGCCGGCGTGACCGTCGGCGTGATCGACGCCATCGATCCCGGCTACGACCCCACGACGCACGCGCTCTACACCGACGTGCGCGCGACCGTGTACCCCGAGCGGCTCGGTCAGGCGTACGTCGCGATGGTCGCCGCCGCGCCGACGTCGGAGCCGCTGACGGTGTTGCGCGGACTCGTCGCGCAGGGCTGGCGCGCGCAGATC
>JAPLLF010001084.1 GCA_026387715.1 Pseudomonadota bacterium | reverse complement strand
CCTACACCCCGAAGGATCCGCCGCGCGGCTTCTTCGATGATCTTCCGGCGCAGCCGCCGCGAACCCCGGCGGCGACGCCCGCCTCCCGGCCTCCACCCAAGGCCGACGAGCGGGCCGCCGCGAAGGGGTTCTTCGACGACGTCCCGCACCCGACCCCCACCCACGACAAGCTCGAGCTTGCCTTCGACGACGTGCCGCACGACGCCGTCGTGCCCGAGCTCGATCTCGAGCTGGCATCTCCATCGACCGGTGGCTTGATCGACACGGCGCCATACCTACCGTCGTCGCCGACGGTGGCGGCCTCCTCGGCGCCCGCGCCCGCCAAGGCCACGCCGGCGAACAGCGCAGCCTTCGACGATCTCGATCTATCCGCGCCGAGCACCCCGCAGGCGCTCCGTGCGAACGACCAGCGTCAAGCCGCGGCAAAGACGCCAGCGCCCGCGCGTGGCGGCTCGTCACCTTCGTCTTCGGCAGCGTCCCCGCGCGGGGGTGGTCAAGCCGCCGAGCTCGAGCTCGAGCTCGAGCCCGCGCGCGATCTGCCGAAGGGCGTGTCGCCGACGCGCCCCGATCGCGTCGATGCGGCGAAGGTCGACGCCAAGCCGAAGAAGAAGCGCAACCCGAAGGTCCTCGCGGGCATCGCCGCGGGCATCCTCGCGCTCGGTGGTGGGGGGGCGTTCTTCTATCAACGGCATGCCGCCGCCCAGGCGCAGGCCGACGAGGTCGACGGGCTCGTCAAGACCGCGCGCGCCGCGCTGACGGCGACCGACGCGACCCACTGGCAACGCGCGGCGACCAACGCCACCAAGGCGATCGACCTCGACGACAAGGCGGCGGCGGCCTACGGCATCGCCGCCGAGGCATCGCTCGCCGGCGCGCTCGAGGACGGCGTCAACGCACCCGCGCGCCTGCTCAAGGGACGCAAGCTGATCGGTCAGGCGCTCGAGGCCAACGTGGCCGCGCCCGAGCTCGAGCGCGCCAAGGCGCTCCAGCAGATCACGACCGCCAATCCCCAGACCGACCTGCTCGAGAGGCTGCACGCCGCGACGCCGGGCGACGCCAACGTCACGATGTACCTCGCGTGGGGACAGGCGGCGAAGGGTGATCACGCGTCGGCGATCAAGACGTTCGATGCGCTCGTCGGCACGCCGCTCGAGCGCAGCGCGATCTATCACCGGGGACGTTCGAAGCTCGCGCTCAGCGATCTGCCCGGCGCGACCACCGACTTCACCGCGGTGCTCGCCAAGGCGCACGACCACATCGGCGCGATGGTCGGGCTCGCCGCGGCGCTGCCGCCCGCGAGCCTCGCCCAGCAGGAAGCCGATCTCACCGCGATCATGAACCGCAAGGATTTCGGCACCGCCGATCCCCGCGTGCGCGTGCTCGCGAACGTGCTGCTCGGCGACGCCGCGCAGCGCGCGGGCCGGCTCGACGTCGCGCGCAAGCACTACCGCGATGCCCTCGCGATCGCCGACAGCGACGTGCTCGCGAGCACCGGGCTCGCCGAGGTCGAGCTGCGCGACAACAAGATCGACGCCGCGAAGGAGCTCGTCGAGAAGGCCGTCCGGCTCGCGCCGAACGACGTCCGCGCGCAGCTCGCCGCGAGCGAGCTGTCGGTGCGTCGCGCCGAGTTCCGGGACGCCGAGCAGCGCCTGTCGATCCTGTCGCAACGCACGCCGCCGCTCGCGCCGCTCGAGCAGGCGCGCCTGCTGCTGATCACCGGCGAGCTGCACGAGATGCGCGGCGAGAACGACCCCGCCGTGGACTCCTACGTTGCGGGCGCCAAGATCGCCGGGGATCTCGACCTCGCACCGATGACCGCCGCGGTGCGCAAGCTGTCGGAGCTCGCGGCCGAGGCGGCCACCGACGATCCGAAGCGCGCCGCCGACTACAAGGCCCGCGCCGATGCGCTGCTGTCCGCGCTCGTCGAGAAGGCGAAGGCCGATCCCGCGCTCGCGCTGTCGCTCGGCATCGCGTACCTGCAGGCAGGCGACGCGACGAAGGCCGAGCCGCTGCTGCGCCAGGCCGCCGAGGCGCGCCCGAACGACTCCGATCCGATCTTCCAGCTCGCCAAGGCGCTCGCCCAGCTCGACAAGCTCGAGGACGCGATCGTGCAGCTCAAGAAGGCGATGGAGATCGCTCCCGATCGCATCGAGATCGGCTTCGAGCTCGCCCAGACCTACGAGCACGCCGCGCGTGACACCGAGGCCACCGAGCTCTACGGCCGGCTGCTCAAGACCAAGGATGTCGCGATCGAGATGCGCGGGCACGCGTGCCGGTTCTTCGCCCGGATGCCCGGGCAGAACGAGAAGGAGCGGGCGGACAACGTCGCGCGGGCCGCCAGCGAAGGCAACGCGATCTACAAGCTCGATCCACGCAACGCCGCCGGGCTCTACTGCAAGGGTGAGGGCGAGCTCTACGCCAAGCGCGCCGACGAGGCCCGCAAGCTGTTCCAGCAGGCGGTGCAGGCCGACGCGACCGCGCAGTACCTCGACGCGCAGGGCCGCGCAGCCGAGCTGCTCGTCGAGCAATCGAGCGACACGAAGTTCCAGGACGAGGCGATCCGCGTCTACCAGCTAGCGCACTCGGCGGCGCCGCGGATGCTCAACCCGCTCGTCGGTCAGGGTCGCATCCGGCTCGCGCGCAAGGAGTACGCGGCGGCGCTCGAGGTGTTGATCCCGCCGCCGCCCGTTCCGCCGGCCCCCAAGCTCGTCGGGGCGTGGGAGCTGCACCGCGACGATCCCGAGATCGCCTACCTGATCGGCCGCGCGCTCTACGAGCAGCAGAACAAGCCGAAGGCGATCGAGTGGCTCGCCGTGGCCAACAAGCTGCAGCCGCGCGCCGACACCGCCTGGCGCCTCGGCCAGCTGTACTTCGACGCCGCCACGTCGACCGCGGCGTACGGCCCCGCCAAGGAGACCCTGCGCCAGGCGATCGACCTCGCGAACAAGGAGATCAAGAGCGGCACCGCGACGGCCACGTCGTTCCCGTGGCTCGTCGAGGCGTACTACAGCCTCGGCTACCTCGAGGATACGTCCGGGAACCTCGCGGGCGCGAAGGACGCGTGGGAGAAGTACCTCGCGCAGAACCCGCCGCAGGGCCCGCAGCTCAACTCGGTCAAGACCGCGCTCGCGACACGTCTCAAGGGCCAGTAGAGTCGAGGCGTGCTCGACCGCCTTCGCCAACGCCTCGATCGCGCGCGGTTCTTCGGTCAGACGCTGCGCGCGACGCACGTCGTGCAGCCGATCCGCCCGGCGGCGCTCCTGCAGTTCGCGCGCGCGCTGCGCGCCACCCGGCTCGGCCCGCATGTCGCCGTGATGTTCCACGCCGCGGCGCACCCCGACAAGGAGGCGATCGTCGAGTACGGCGCGCACGGCGTCCGCCGCATGACGTGGGGCGAGCTCGACGCGACGATCAACCGGCTCGTGAACCTGCTCGTCGCACACGGCGCGGCTGGCGGCGCGCGCGTCGCGATCATGCTGCCCAACGGGATCGAGTACCTGCTCGTGCAGCAGGCGCTCGCGCGGCTCGGCGCGACCGCCGTGCAGATCGGCTACCGGCTCAAGGCCGCCGAGATCGCGCACATCCTCGGCAACGCCGAGCCCCGGGTGACGATCGTGGCCGCCGACTACCTCGCGGCGATCCGCGAGGCGCGCGGCGCCGCGACCACGCCGCTCGTCGTGCTCGACGGTGACGGCCAGCTCGCCGGCGCGCACGAGCTCGACTGGGCGCGCGGCCTCGCGGGCGCGTCCCCGGGCGTCCCGCCCCGCCGGCACGAGCCCGCGGGCGACGGCGGCGGCGTGATCATCTACACGTCGGGCACGACCGGCAAGCCCAAGGGCGCCAACCGCAGCTGGAAGAAGACCGGCCTCGAGTCGGTGGCGGACATGATCCGCGAGGCCGGCATGCGCGCCGACGATCGCCACCTCGTCGTGTGTCCGCTCTACCACTCGGCGGCGCCCGCGTTCGTCGCGATCATGATGTCGCTCGGGGCGACCGTCGTGCTGATGAACCACTTCGATCCGGAGGGCGCGCTCGACATCATCCAGCGCGAGCGGATCACGTGCTCGATGATGGTGCCGACGATGTTCGTGCGGATGACGAACCTGCCGCCGGCGACCCTGGCGAAGTACGACACGTCGAGCCTGCGCTGGATCATGTCGGGCGCCGCGCCGCTCACCACCGAGAACGCGCGCCGGTTCATGGATCGGTTCGGGCCGATCCTGTGGAACTTCTACGGCTCGACGGAGACCGGCCTGGTGACGATCGCGGGACCCGCCGATCACCTGCGCCGCCCCGGCACGATCGGGCGCGCCATGCGCGGCAACGAGATCCGCCTGCTCGACGACGCCGGCCACGAGGTCCCGGTCGGCCAGGTCGGCGAGCTCTACGCGCGCAACTCGACGATGATCTCGGGCTACCACAACAACGACGAGGCGACGGCCAGCTCGCAGCGCGAGGGGTTCTTCTCCGTCGGCGACATGGGTCGCGTCGACGCGGACGGCTACTACTACCTCGAGTCTCGCAAGCACGACATGGTGATCTCGGGCGGCGTGAACATCTACCCGCGCGAGATCGAGGACCACCTCAGCACGCACCCGGCGATCCTCGAGGTCGCGGTGATCGGCGTGCCGGACGCCGAGTGGGGCGAGACGCTCCGCGCGTTCGTCGTCGTGCGCGACGGCGCGAGCGTCGGCGAGGCCGAGGTCATCGAGTACTGCCGCCAGGGCCTCGCCGACTACAAGCGCCCGCGCAAGGTGACGTTCCTGGCCGAGCTGCCGCGCAACCCGACCGGCAAGATCCTCAAGCGCGAGCTCCGCGAACCATGACCGCATGATCAGGCCAGGCCCGCTCCCGCTGGCCATGATCCCGTACCCGATCGTCCTGGGCACCGCCGGGCACATCGATCACGGCAAGACGTCGCTCGTCCACGCGCTCACCGGGATCGACACCGATCGGCTCGCGGTCGAGAAGCAGCGCGGGATCACGACCGAGCTCGGGTTCGCGAGGATGGCGCTCGGCGACCGGCAGATCGCGGTCGTCGACGTCCCGGGACACGAGCGCTTCATCAGGTCGATGGTCGCGGGGGCCTCGGGGCTCGATCTCGTGTGCCTCGTGATCGCCGCCGACGAGGGCGTGATGCCGCAGACCCGCGAGCACCTGGCGATCTGTCACCTGCTCGGCCTGCGCGCGGGCCTCGTCGCGCTCACGAAGATCGATCTCGTCGACGACGACTGGCGCGCGCTGGTGGAGGCCGACGTCCGCGCGGCGCTCGCCGGCACGTTCCTCGCCGACGCGCCGATCGTCGGCGTGTCGACCCGACAGCCCGCGACGCTCGATCACCTGCGCGCCGCGCTCGCCGCGCTGATCGACGGGCTGCCGACGCGCGTGCCGACCGGCGTGTTCCGCCTGCCGATCGATCGCGTGTTCACGATGAAGGGGTTCGGCACCGTCGTCACCGGCACGTTACTCGGGGGCACGGTCGCGGTCGGCGACGAGCTGGTGGTGATCCCCGGCGACCTGTCGACGCGGGTGCGTCACCTCGAGATGCACAACGTCGCCGTCGAGCGAGCGCAGGCCGGGCACCGCGTCGCGCTCAACCTCGGCAACCTCGCCGTCGACGAGCTCGCGCGCGGCGATCTCCTCGTGCACCCCGGGCGCGTCGCCGACTCGCACATCCTCGACGTCGAGGTGCAGCTCTTGCCGGGCACGACGCTGCCGGATCGCAGCAAGGTCGTCGTGCACCACGCCGCGAGCGCGACGCTCGCGACGCTCGTGATGGTCGCGCGTGCCGCGGGCATCGCGCAGCTGCGGCTCGACGCGCGCACGCCGCTCGGGGCGCTGCCCGGCGATCGCTTCATCCTCCGTCAGGGCGCGACGATCGGCGGTGGCCGCGTCGTGCGCGTGCTCGCGCCCAAGGCGCGCGCCGACGATCACGCGGTCGTCGTCGCGACGCTCGCCTCGGCGCGCGACGTGGAGCGCGCCGCCCTCGAGGTCAAGGCCGCGTCGGTCGCCGGGCTCACGCTCGAGGAGCTCGCCCGCCGGCTCGGCGGCGCGCCCGAGCTCGACGTGCTCGCCGACGTCCTCGTCGCCGGGCCGCACGTCATCCACGCGCAGGTCGTCGCCCAGCTCGAGGCGAAGATCCTGGCGCTCGTCGTCGGCGAGCTCGGGCGCGAGGTGCTTCGCGCGCAGCTGCCCGCGGCGTTGCCGACGCGCGTGTTCGACGCGATCCTGGCCGGGCTCGGGCGCCGCGCGCTCGTCGCGATCGACGGTGACAAGGTCACGCGCGTCGCGGCCGCCCGCGCGCCGCTGGCGCCCGCCGATCGTGCGTTGCTCGCGCAGTTCCTCGCCTGGGGCGTGGAGCCCGAGCGGCCAACGCCGACCACCAAGACCTCGATCGAACGCCTGATCGCGGTCAAGCAGCTCGTCCGGATCAAGCCCGATCTCGTCATGCACGTCGACGTGGTCGCCGACGTCCGCGCGCGCCTGCTCGCGCACCTCGCCGCCCACGCCACGATCGATCCGACGCAGTGGAAGGCGCTCACCGGCGCGAGCCGGAAGTTCACGATCCCGCTCGCGGAGTACTTCGACGCCGAGAAGCTCACGCTGCGCGTCGGCGACCTGCGCCGCAAGCGCTAGCCAAGCTAGAAGAAGTACGAGAGCGAGGTCCCGAAGAACGGCATCGTGCGGATGCCGCCCTCGATGTTGATGTGCATCTTCGGCATCGGGTTGAACTGGAGGCCGATGATCGCGTTGACGACCGGGAACACCGGCGGCAGCTCGTAGACATGGCCGCTGCCGTCGAACGGGCCCTCGGTGATCGTCGCCGTGCCCTGCTGGTGGCTCTGGGGGCCGGTCTCGGTGGGTGGCACGCACCCCGGATCGACGTTGGTGTTCGTCGACCCGCCCGCGCACAAGACGTCGACGCGCTTGAGATCGCCGCTCAGGATGCCGAGGCCCGCGCCGCCGCCGTAGCGGAACGACACGTACTTGTTGATCACCGCGTGGTTGATGAACGTGAACTCGATCGTGGTCCACGCGAGCGTCGAGTTGGCCTTGTCCTCGGACAGGATGAAGTCGGCCTCGTTCAACGGGACGCTCTTGCCGCTCTCGATCCACACGCCCGACGGCACGGACAGCGCCTCGTGCTCGAAACCGAGCTGGAGCTCGACGTTTCCACGGCGCCGCAGGAGCTCGACGCCGTAACCGACGTTCGACATCCCGCCGGGCGCGCGCGCGGTGAACAGCTCGAACATCCCCTGGGGGATGCGCACGCTGCGCAGCCGCAACCCGACGCCGTACTCGACGGGCGCCTCGGTGTCGGGGGCCTCCGTGAGCACGGCACCCGTGTTGGGATCGACCGCGGGTTCGGATTTCGGCGCATCGTCGAGCGCCGCACCCGCAAACGCGATCCCTGGAACCAGGGTCGCGACCAAACTGCCCATCACATATAGCTTTGCCAAGCGCATCGAGTGGTACCCCCGCGAAGTCGCCATTATATACTCCGCAGACGATCCCACACGGTCGCCGCGAGGGATTCACACCACCAATGCGGCACGGCTCACTAATTGTCGGCGCGCTCGTCCTGGTCGCTTCGAGCGCGCTGGGTGGGTGCCCGTCGGGTGATGGCGCGATCGGCGACACCTGCGACGGCAACGGCGACTGCGATGGTAGCCTGCAGTGCCTCGGGGGAACGTGCATCCAGCGCTGCCAGCGCGCGCCCGAGTGTGGCGATGGCTACGCGTGCGACGAACGTGGGTACTGCCACCTCGCGAGCGGCCAGCAGGGCGATGCGTGCACGGCCGAGGCCGCGTGCGCGCCGGGGCTGTCGTGCCAGATCAACGGCGACTCGGTCGACGACCAGGGCACGCTGCTCGCGAGCTGTACGACGCAGAACGCCGGTCATCCCGCCAGCTCGACGTGCGCGATCGACCAGGATTGCAGGAACGGCACCTGCGCCCTCGGCCACTGCGTGGACCTGTGCGACGCGACGCGCGACTGCGGCTCGGGGCTCGCGTGCATGACGATCCCGCGGGTCAGCGACAGGTACCTCGGCGTGTTCCAGGGTTGCCTGCCGTCCCACGGCAACCTCCGCTGGCCGCTCGCGATCGCCGGTCCCTCGCAGCGCGTGCTGGTGCCGATCCCGAGCGCCGCGACGTCGTTGTCGCTGGTGATGTCCGTCGACGATCCGAACCAGCTGGTCGGCGTGACCCGCGTCGTGGGCCCCGACGACGCGGTCCTGCTGACGAGCTGCGGCGAGCTCAGCACGCAGTGTGACCCGACCACCGAGCTGTTCGCGTCGCGCATCCGCCATCGCCCCGAGCGCGCGCAGTCGGTGATGCTGATGCCGACCGACCCGGCCGTGCCGCTCGTCACCGGCGCCTACGACGTGACGGTGTCCTCGCTCCGCCTGGTCGACGCCAGCAAGACGGTGACCGGCTCGGCGATCCCGCGGGTGACCGCGGTGCTCAAGCTCGATCGCAACGTCATCCTCGATCTGCACTTCCACTTCCTCGATCTCGACGATCACCCGTGCGCCGCGGCGCTCGGCGGCCCGACGTTTCGCGCCGAGCTCGCCCGCGGTAACGCGACGTTTCAGGACGAGTTCGTCGGCGAGCTGCGCACGATCTTCGCGCACGGTGGGGTGGCGATCGGCGCGCTCACCTACGACGACATCCGCAACCATCCGGAGCTCGACGGCCTCGAGCTCGAGGACAGTGCGTCGCTGCTCGCGCTCGGCGACCACGACACCGGCATCGACGTGTTCTTCGTCCGCACGCTCTCGCCGGTCGGGATCCAGGCGCTCGGGCCGAACCCCGGCCCCGGGCTGCCGGGCACGCGGCAGTCGGGCATCGTGGTCGGCATCGACTCGCTCTGCTATCGCTCCTGGCACGACCTCGCCCGGCTCACGGCGCACGAGCTCGCGCGCTACATGGGGCTGTTCCACAACGTCGAGACCGACAACCGGCGCGACCCGATCGGGGACAGCGACGAGTCGAGCGCGAACCTCATGTTCTACTCGGAGTTCGGCGGCACCGATCTCAGCGCCGGGCAGTCGGAGATCCTCAAGCGCAGCTCGGTCCTCCGATGACCGCGGCCCGCGCCTCGTCCATCGCGATCGCCCTGCTCGCGCTCGCGGTCACCGCCCGCGGCGACACCGCGGCACCGCACACCCTGCCGCTCGATCCGCTCGAGGTCGAGGCGTTGACGCCGATCGACACGGTGCCCGACAGCGCCCACCTCGACGCCGTGTTCACCCAGCCCGTCGACGTGGTGCTGAGCGAGATCGCGCTGTCGGTCGACCTGAGCGTCGATCTCGGCGTCCAGCTCCGCGCGATCCGCACGCTCGCCGGCTACTGCCCGCGAAGCCCGAGCCCGCCCGATCCACCTCCACCGTGCGGGATCGGCACCATCACGCACGACACCCTCACCACGCTGATCGACGCCTACGCAGGGATCGCGGTGCCGACCCCGCGCGATGTCCTCAAGCTCCGCGCCGCGATCGAGGCGCTGGGCATCTCGGCGCGCTCGGCCGGCCTCGACGACGACGTCACCCGGTTGGGTCAGTTCCTCGACCACCCGAGTCGGGATCTCCGGGCGGCGACCGCACACGCGCTCGGCACGCTGTGCAACACCCGCGCGATCCCGTTGCTCCGCGTCCAGCTCCAGTTCGAGTCCAACGCGTCGGGCAAACCCCAGGTAAGGCTCGCGATCTCGGCGGCGCTGCGTGATCTAGGTAACGGTCAGTGCACCCCGTGACTCCGCGCGGGTCGGCAATTGTTATTTGAATGTCAGGTACTTGGATCGTAGACTTTCGCCTCCGGCGCGTGCACGTGCCGACCCTTCGATGACGACCCGGGATCCACGCTCGCCGCCGCTCTATCCGTCGCGCCCGAAATCGGGCGTCGAGCTGGCGGATCGCGAGCGCACGCAGTCGTTGATCGTCGAGCCAGCGGCCGATCTGGGGGGCGACGCGGAGCTGCTCGACGACGACGATGTCGACTCCGTGCTCGCGCGCGGCACGCACGGCGACGAGGGCACCAAGGTGGACTCGCCTCAGGCCCGGGCGGCCCCCAAGAAGAAGAAGCGCCCACCGCCGGTCCCGCACAACCCCGACGATCCCGAGCATCGGATCGGCACCCTGCTCGGCCAGTATCGCGTCGAGGAGGTGCTCGGCAAGGGCGGCATGGGCTTCGTGTATCGCGCCGAGCACGTCAAGCTCGGGCGCGAGGTCGCCCTCAAGCTGCTCCGCGCGGACTACGCGCGCCGGCGCGATGCGGTCGCCCGCTTCATCCAGGAAGCGCGCACGGTCAACCGCATCCGTCACCGCAACATCGTCGACGTGCCCGACATCCAGGAGCTCGAGGACGGCACGACGTTCATCGTCATGGAGTTCCTGCGTGGTCAGAGCCTGGGCAAGTGGGCGCGGTCCGGCATCGATCTCCCGCGCGCGCTCGCCGTGCTCGTGCAGATCTGCGATGGGCTCGCCGCGGCGCACGCGGTCGGCGTCGTGCATCGCGACCTCAAGCCCGACAACGTGATCGTCATCCCGACCTCCGACGGCGCGGAGCTCGTGAAGCTGCTCGATTTCGGCGTCGCCAAGCTGCTCAACCGCGACGACGAGGACTTCGGCTTCCAGACCGCCGCAGGCTCGGTGATCGGCACGCCGGCGTACATGTCCCCCGAGCAAGCCGGTGGCATGACGATCGACGCGCGCAGCGACACCTACTCGCTCGGCGCGATCATGTACGAGCTGTTCACCGGGCAGGCGCTGTTCCGCGGGCGCTCGTTCGGAGAGTACGTGCGCAAGCACCTCACCGAGCGCCCCACGCCCCCGCGCCAGACCCAGGGCGGCGCCGGCCTCGACGAGCGGCTCGAGGCGATCATCATGCGGTGCCTCGAGAAGGAGCCGACGCAGCGGTTCGACACGATCGGCGATCTCCGCGACGCGCTGCTCTCGATGCTCGGTGGCTTCGACACCGGCGTCGGCTTGTCCGCCGTGGGCTTCGCGGCCACCGGCGCGGCCGCGCCGCGTCCCGGCGTGCGCTCGTTCCCGCTACCTCCCGGCGCCGCGACGGTCCTCCCGCTCGTCCCGAACCTCGCGACGCAGTCCGCGTCGCACTCGTATGCCACGGCGTCCGGGTCGTACGCTCACCAGTCACACGTCCTCCCGCCGACGGGCATCGCGCCACCCCCCACCACGTCGTGGGTCGTCTGGCTCGGTGCTCGGTGGTGGCGCGATCGCCATCGGCCTCGGGGTCGCCGCCGCGTTGTGGTACGCGAACCAGGGCGCGCCCGCGCCCGCGCCCACGGTCGCGAAGTCGACCCCGAACCCGAGCGCCACCGCCTCCCCGATCGACGACCGCCCGACCGCGCCGGTGCTCGTCGCCCTCAAGTTCGACTCGCTCCCGAGCGGCGCCGTCTACGAGCTGGGACGCTCCGCGGAGAAGTGCACGACGCCGTGCTCGTTCGAGGTCGATCCGAACGACGGCGGCACCCAGCGCACGTTCCTCGTCCGCGCCGCCGGCTTCAAGGACGCCATCGTTCCGGTCGACCTCGCCGACAAGACACACCACGACCTCCGCGTGACCCTCGAGCAGCTCGTGATCGCGCCCATCGCGCCCATCGATCCCTTCGAGAACGAGAAGCCCAGGCACCTGACCGTGCCGATCAACAAAATCACGACCAAGAAGCCCGAGCCGGCGCCCGATCCCAAACCCGATCCCAGGCCCGACCCCGACCCCGTCCCCGAGGTTCCCAAACCCAAGGTCAAGCCGGACACGCGGATCGATCCGACCGAGACGCTCGACCCGTTCAAGCGAAAGCGCCCGTGATGCTCCGCTGGTTGGTCGTCGTCACGTGCGCGCTCGGCGTCGTCGCCCCGGCGGTCGCGCACGCCGACGACCCGGCCGAGCGCTCGGCGCGCCGGCACTACGAGCGCGGTGAGAAGCTGTTCGCGCTCAAGAAGTTCGACGAGGCGCTCGAGGAGTACCAGAAGGCGTTCGACGCCAACGCGATCCCTGACTTCCTGTTCAACATCGGCCAGTGCTATCGCAACCTCGGCGACTTCGAGGCCGCGATCTTCTCGTACAAGAAGTTCCTCAAGCTCGACCCCGAGGCGCCGAACCGGGAGAAGGTCCAGAAGCTCATCGACGACCTCGAGGCCAAGATCGAGGCGGGCGACACGGAGAAGTTCAAGCTCGGCAAGAAGAAGCCGCGCCACGTCGAGCCAGAGGACGCCCCCGTCGAGACGACCGACGGGTCGCCGGTCTACAAGACGTGGTGGTTCTGGACGGGCGTCGCCGTGGTCGGCGCGGCGGCGGGCGTCGGCATCTACCTCTACTCGCGCAACAGCGGCCCCGGCGCCGATTACATGATCGACTTTCCCAAGTGATCCGCCGCGCGCTCCCAGGCTTCTCGTGCCTCCCCGTGCTCGCGATGATCGGCGCGTGCACCGACGAGCACTTCCTCATCGTGTCGGTGACGAGCAGGCCCGCGGTCCACGACGCGACGACGCTGCGCGTCTCGCTCGCCAACGAGGGCTCGATGCGCACCGATGACTTCCAGCTCGCCGGCCGGGCGTTCCCCGTGACGTTCAGCGTGAGCTCGCCGGATCGCATGGGCGCGCTCGACATCGGCGCCGTTGCCCTCGATGCCAGCGGGCTCGTCGTCGGGCGCGGTGGCACGACCTCCGCGTTCGCCGACGACGCGGCCACGCTCCTGCTCGACACCACCGACTTCGTCGTCAACACGACGGTCGCCGACGACCAGTTCCTGTCGAGCGACTACGAGTCGAACGGCAACCAGCTCGGGGCCGACGACGCTGGCAACTGGATGGTGGCGTATCGCGAGGCCTGCCTCGACCCCTGTCACATGTACGGTCGCCGGTTCGATCAGACCGGTCGAGCGCTGGACTCCGGCGCGGCGGCCGGCACGCTGGGGTTCCCGCTGTCGACCACGTTGACGTCGAGCATCAGCACGCCCGCCGTCGCCGGCGATGGCAACGTCACGCTCGCGTTCTGGGACTACAACGACACCGTCAAGGTCGAGCGCGGCATCGCGTGCCGCGTCGTCGACGCCAACGGGAACGCCTCGGGCACGCAGACCAGCGTGGCGATCGATCCCACCGACGTGGTCAGCGTGGCCGCGCTGAACAATCGCAACGTCGCGGTGGTGTGGAGCTCGACCGACGGGATCAAGTCCACGATCGTCAAGCCCGACTGCACGACGCTCGGATCGACGACCTCCGTCGCGACCGAGGTGCTCGTCGGCGACAACTTCCAGCGGCCGGTCGTCGCCGCGACCGCCGACGGCGCCGTGCTCTACGCGTGGATCTCCGCCGGCAGCGTCCACACCCGGGTCGCGATCACCACCGGCCAGTTCCAGACGACCGACACCATCGCGATCGCCGGCACCGCGACCGACAACGTCGCGTTCATCCGCGCGATCCCGTTCGCCGATGGGTTCGCGATCCTCGCGCGGTGGGCGCCGGTCACGATCGGCGGGCCCGGCAAGATCGAGCTGTATCGCGTGACCAAGGCCGGGCAGGCGGGCGCCGGTGGCCCGATCCTCGTCACCGACCAGAGCGGGGGCGAGTTCGCCTCGGTCCAGGGCTTCGGCGCGGCCGTGCGCACCGACGGCACCGTGCTCGTCGTGTGGCACGCCTGCGGCGTCAACGGCGACGACAGCGGCTGCGGCGTGTGGGGCCGGGCGATCAAGCCGAGCGGGCCGGTCGGCGCGGCCTTCGGGATCCCGACGACGACGACCGCCGATCAGACCGATCCGTCGGTCGTCGCGATCGGTGACGCGTTCGCCGTCGCGTGGAACGATGCGTCCGCGACCGAGCCCGATCGCAGCAAGCTCGCGGTGCGCGCCCGCGTGGTCTACCTCGACCCCGGCACGACCCCGTAGCGCACGCTACTCGTCGTCGTCGGATCGATGGCCGGCGTGATCGATCCCGAGCGCGCGCATCTTCTTGTAGAGGTGCGACCGCTCGAGCTGGAGCTCGCGCGCGGTGTTGGACACGTGATGCTCGTTGGCCTCGAGCGCCGCGACGATCAGGTCGCGCTCCGCTGCCGCGACGAGATCCTTGAACGGCGTGCCGCGCACGAAGGCCGACTTCACCGCCTTGATGCGCGGCAGCGCGTCGCCGACGTCGGCCTCCGTGATGACCTCCGACTCGCCGGTCAGGATCGCGAGCCGCTCGACGACGTTCTTGAGCTCGCGCACGTTGCCCGGCCAGTCGTGCTGCATGATCGCCGTCATCGCGCCGCTGGCGACCTTCTTGAGCCGCCGGCCGTTGTCCGCGCAGACCTGCGCGAGGAAGTGGTCGACGAGCACCGGGATGTCCTCGCGCCGCGCGCGCAGCGGTGGCAGCTCGATCGGCACGACCGCGAGGCGGTAGTACAGGTCCTCGCGGAACCGGTGCGCGGCGATCTCCGCCTGCAGATCCTTGTTGGTCGCCGCCACGACGCGGACGTCGACCTTGATCGTCTCGCCGCCGCCGACCCGCTCGAGCTCGTTCTCCTGCAGGACGCGCAGCACCTTGGCCTGCGCGTTCGGGTTCATGTCCCCGATCTCGTCGAGGAACAGCGTCCCGCCGTCGGCGAGCTCGAACTTGCCCCGCCGCTGCTGGGTCGCGCCGGTGAACGCACCCTTCTCGTGCCCGAACAGCTCGCTCTCGATCAGCTCCGACGGGATCGCCGCGCAGTTGAGCTTGATGAACGGACCATCCTTGCGCCGCGAGTGCTCGTGGATCGCGCGCGCGACGAGCTCCTTGCCCGTGCCGTTCTCGCCGGTGATGAGCACGCGCCCGTTGGTCGGCGCGGTCTTGCCGACCTTGTCGAAGATCGCCTTCATCCCGGCGCCCTTGCCGATCATCGCGTAGTCGAGCTGGGCGCGCCCGCGGAGGCGCTGGTTGTCCTGGCGCAGGCGCGCGAAGCTGAGCGCGTTCTGCACCGTGAGCAGCAGCTTGTCGCTGGTCAGCGGCTTCTCGATGAAGTCGTACGCGCCGCCCTTGGTCGCGGCCACCGCGGTGTCGATCGTCGCGTTGCCCGACATCATCACGATCATCGTGTCGGGACTCGCCGCGCGGATCTTCGGCAGCAGCTCGATGCCGGTCTCGCCGGGCATCATCACGTCGAGCAGCACGAGATCGATGTCGTGCTCGACCAGCTTGCCGATGCCCACCACGCCGCCACCGGCGACCTCGACCTGGTAGCCCTCGATCTCGAGCGCGCGCCGGACCGTCGTGAGGATGTTGGGCTCGTCATCGATGACGAGCAGGGTGCCGCGAGCCATCGATCTCGACCGTAGCAGAGCGATCGTCGAATTGACTAACGTGCCGAAGGCATTTAGGTTCCAGCCATGAAACGCCCCGCGTCCGGGATCGGCGCCGCCCTGGTCGCCGCTGTCGTGTTCGTCGCTGCGCTGGTCGGTGCGAGCTGCGGCAGCAAGCCCAAGGCTCCCGGCTGCAAGGGCGACGCGGACTGCAAGGACGGCCTGACGTGTTCGGAGAACGCGTGCGTCGAGTGCAAGTCCGACCTGCAGTGTCCCAAGGGCAAGAAGTGCAGCGCGAACGCGTGCATCGCGGCCGCCGAGTGCACGCGTGACGATCAGTGCGCCGAGGGCAAGGTCTGTCAGGCCGGCAAGTGCAAGGCGTGCGCGGCCGATGGCGAGTGCGGGCCCGGCGGCACGTGCAAGCTGGGCGCGTGCGAGCGCGGCAAGAAGTGCGGCAAGGACGCCGACTGCGCCGACGACGAGGACTGCGTCAACGGCATCTGCACGCGCGCCGCGGCCGGCAGCAACGTCAGCGACGCGTGCGCGCTCCAGACCGTGTACTTCGGGTTCGACGACTCGTCGATCCAGGCGTCGGAGCGCGAGCGCCTCGACACCAACGCGACGTGCATGGAGAAGAGCAAGCCCAAGCCGATCTACCTGATCGGCCACACCGACACGTCGGGCACCGAGGAGTACAACATCGCGCTGTCCGAGCGTCGCGCGCAGTCGGTCTCCGACTACCTGTCGCGCTCGGGCGTCGATGCCTCGCGCCTGCAGGTCGTGCCCAAGGGCGAGACCGAGCCGACCGGGCTCGGCGACGACAAGGATCGCCGTTGCGAGTTCCAGTGGCACTAGGAGGCATCATGCGCAAGCTCGTCATTCTTCCTCTGCTCCTCGGCGCCTGCTGGACCGCGAAGTCCGAAGGCGTCGCGCTGCGCACCGACGTCACGTCGCTCAAGACCCGCCTCGACCAGAAGGAGAAGGATCTCGAGACCCAGGTCGCGAAGCTCAAGACGGTGATCGAGGACGCGACCGCCGTGCTCAAGCGCAACAACGCGGGGCTCGGCGCCGACGTCGATCAGCTGCGCGGCGAGGTCCGCACCGCGAACGGGCTCGTCGTCGCGGTGAACACCGCGGTCACCGATCTCAAGTCGGCCTACGACGCGTAT
>JAPLLF010000914.1 GCA_026387715.1 Pseudomonadota bacterium | reverse complement strand
CGCCTTCCTCGACGGCGATTGCGCCCCGACCCCGACCTGGCTGGCGGCGCTGACCCGACCGTTCGCGACCGGCGCGCGCGTGGTCGCCGGGGCGACGACCTACGCCGGCGAGCTCGCCGCGGTCGCCAACCGCCTCGACTTCCCGTACTTCGATCGCGCCCGCCTCCGCTCGTTCGGGGCCGGCGATCCCGGCGCGTACGAGGTGCGCAACTTCTTCGCGAACAACGTCGCGTTCCGCCGCGACGTGTTCGCCGCGCACCCGTACCCCACCATCACGCCGATGTTCCACGGCCAGTGTCAGGTGCTCGCGCTCACGCTCGCCGCGCACGGCATCGCGATCCGCTACGCCGCGGCCGCGCGCGTGACCCACGCCTGGCCCGGGTCGCTGGCCGCGTGGCTCGAGGTCCGACTCCTGCGCGGCGCCGACGCCGTCTCGCTGCTACCCTACGTCATGCCGATCACCAGGCACCTCGGCGCCCTGCCCGCGCTCGCGATGTTCGGCGCCCGCGCGCTGCTCGCGCTGCGCCGGGGACCGCGCCTGCGCGCCCTCGGCCTGATCGCCTCGGTCACCGTCGTCGATGCGATCGGGGCCGCCACCGCGGGACGCGTGTACCGCGCGCTCGCATGACCGTCGACCAGGTCGTCGCGGAGTTCGGGGTGTACGGCGGCACGCTGCTCGCCGCGATCGTCTCGGGGTTCGTGCCGCTGATCGCGATCGACGTGCTGCTCGTCGCGATCGCGGTGGCCTCGTCGAGTCCGTCGGTGGGTGCGCCGACCAGTCCCTGGGCCGCGAACCTGCCCGTGATCGTCGGGCTGGCCGCGCTGGGCACGCTGCTCGGCAAGCTGCCGACGTACTACGCGGTGCGCGGGCTCGCCGCGATCCCCGGGAAGCACCAGGACCGCGTGGAGCGGACCCGCGCGTGGCTGGCGCGCTGGAAGAGCTCCCCGCGCGGGCTGCTCGTCGCCAGCAGCTTCCTCGGACTTCCCCCGTTCTCGATCGTCGCGACCGTCGCCGGCGCCTTCGGGATCCGGACGCGCCCATTTTGCGCGATCGTCCTCGGTGGCCGCCTCGCCCGGTTCGCCATCGTGGTGATTGTGGCCGCGGCGTTGTGAACGGATATCGAGGGGTCGTATGATGCCCCCGTGACGCAGCGCTCTACTGTCAAGTCCGGCGAGGTGGTGACCCGCACCGCCGCCATCGCCACCGAAGTTGCCGCCAAGCACGCCAGCGACGTCGACTCCAAGAGTCGATTCCCGCGTGAGTCCGTCGCCGCGCTCCAGCAAGCCCGGCTGATGTCCGCGGCCGTGCCGAAGCAATTCGGCGGCGCCGGCGCGGGCATGCTCGAGCTCGCGCACCAGTGCGCCGCGCTCGCCGGTGGGTGCGCCTCGTCCGGCATGGTGCTCGCGATGCACCACATCCAGGTCGCGTGCATCGCGCGTCACGGGATCGGGTCGCCGTACTTCGAGCACTACATGCGCCACAACCTCGTCGAGAAGCAGGACGTCGTCGCGTCGATCACCTCGGAGAACGGCACGTTCGGCGACACGCGCACGAGCATCTGCGCCGTCGAGATCGACGGCGCCAAGATGAGCCTGAAGAAGGACGCGACGACGATGTCCTACGGCGAGCACGCCGACGCGCAGCTCGTCACCTGCCGGCGCGCCGCCGATGCGGGCGGCAGCGATCAGGTGCTGGTGCTGTTCGAGAAGGGCCAGTACACGCTCGCCGACATCGGCGCGTGGGACACGATGGGCATGCGCGGGACGTGCAGCCCCGGCGGGAAGTTCGCAGGCGCGGGCGCCGCCACCCAGATCCTGCCGGGCTCCTACGGCGACTCGTCGGCGCAGACCATGGTGCCGTACTCCCACATCCTGTGGGCGGCGCTGTGGTGGGGCATCGCGAACGACGCGATCGGCCGCGCCGCCCAGTTCGTCCGTGGCGAGGCGCGCAAGAAGCCCGGGACCGTGCCGGCGAACGCTGCGCGCCTCGCGCGCGCCCACATCGACCTCCAGGCGATGCGCCACAACTGGGAGAGCTGCGCGAGCGAGTTCGACGAGATCACCGCCGAGGACGACACCCGGGCGCGCGACACGCTCGGCCAGATGGCGTGGGCGCTCAAGATGAACCAGCTCAAGATCAGCGCGTCGGAGATGGCCCCCAAGCTCGTCCACGAGGCGCTGCAGATCATCGGCATCCTGGCCTACAAGAACGACACGAAGTTCTCGGTCGGCCGTCACTACCGCGACGCGCTGTCGGGATCGCTGATGGTTTCCAACGAACGCATCAACGGCAAGAGCGCGTCGATGCTCCTCGTCTTCAAGGATGACTGACCCATGAGCGCCACCGACTACGATTCGCAGAAGTTTCACGAGGGCCTCGTCAAGGCGGGCCTCATCGTCCCCGTCGGCGTGAACGGCATCTTCGGCCGCAACGCGGTGTTCGAGGACGTGCTCGCGCGGTTCAACGACCAGGTCAGCGCGCTCGCCAAGGACGACGGCGCCGAGTACTTCGTGTTCCCGCCGACGATCGACCGCGCCGTGCTGCAGAAGGTCGACTACATGGACAACTTCCCGAACCTCTCGGGCGTCGTCTACAGCTTCTTCGGCAAGGAGCTGACCGCGCGCCAGCTCAGCGAGCGCATCCACTCCGGCGAGCCGTGGAGCGAGTTCATGGGCATGACCGACGTCACGCTCAACCCCGCCGCCTGCTATCCGGTCTACCCCACGTTCACGGGCACCGTCCCCAAGGCGGGCAAGCTCGTCACGATGCTCAACTGGGTGTTCCGTCACGAGCCGTCGCCCGAGCCGACCCGCATGCAGGCGTTCCGCGTGCGCGAGTTCGTCCGCGTCGGCACGCCCGACCAGGTGGTCGAGTGGCGCGACATGTGGCTCAAGCGCGGCGTCGCGCTGCTCGAGTCGCTCGACCTGCCGGCGACCCCCGACGTGGCGTCGGATCCGTTCTTCGGCAAGGGCGGCAAGATGCTCGCCGCGTCGCAGCGCGAGCAGAAGCTGAAGTTCGAGGTGCTCGTCCCGGTGATCTCGAAGGAGAAGCCGACCGCGGTCTGCTCGTTCAACTATCACGAGAGCCACTTCGGCGACGTCTTCGACATCAAGACCGAGGACGGCGCGACGGCGCAGACCGCGTGCCTCGGCTTCGGCCTCGAGCGCTGCGTGATGGCGCTGTTCCAGACCCACGGCTTCGATCCGGGCAACTGGCCAACGTCGGTGCGGAGCAAGCTCTGGCCGAACGGCACGACGGGCGCATGACCCGGCTTCGAGCGATCGAGCTCGACGCCGCGACCTATCAGCGGCATGCGCTCCATGCCGAGGATCGCGCGTGGGTCGAGAAGAACTGCTACTTCGACATCTGGATCGAGGTCATCCACGCGATCGGCTGCGAGCCGATGGCGATGGTGCCCGTGGTCGCCGCGATCGACTTCGAGGGCGATCAGTGGACGTTCTTCAAGCCATCGCACGACGACCTCCGCGACCTGTACGGCCTCGACGTCCAGGAGATGAACTGCTGGCGACCGCTCGTCGAGCACGCCGTCGAGCACCTCGCCGCGGGCAAGGTCATCTCGACCGAGGCCGACGCGTGGTGGCTGCCCGACGTGTCGGGCACCGACTATCGCCGCACGCACACCAAGTCGACGATCGTCATCACCGACATCGACGTCGAGGCCAAACGGCTGGGGTACTTCCACAACGCGGGGTACTTCGAGCTGTCGGGCGAGGACTTCGACCAGACGTTCCGGCTCGACGCGCACGGTCGCCCGATCGTCGACCCGACGTTCATGCCGTTCTTC
>JAPLLF010000592.1 GCA_026387715.1 Pseudomonadota bacterium | reverse complement strand
GCTTGGCCTCGGGCCGCGCGAGCACCTCGGCCCACCGCGGCGGCCCACCCGCCCACAGGTCGCCGATCAGGTTGACCATCACGGCGCCGGTCAGCGCGCGCTGGTCGCCGAGCGGCAGCCCGCACACCGCGCGCACGTGCTGCTCGAACTGCGAGGTCGCGCAGGCGCCGAGCGTGTAGTGCCCGCTGTTGTGGACGCGCGGCGCGACCTCGTTGACGAGCAGCGTGCCGTCGGGGAGCTCGAACATCTCGACCGCCATCACGCCGACGTGGCCGAGCGAGGTGGCGACCTTCACCGCGATCGCCTCGGCCCGGGTCTGCAGGTCGAGCGTCATCGGCGCCGGCGCGCGGGTCGTGTGGAGGATGTGCCGGCGGTGGACGTTCTCGGCGATCGGGTAGATCCGGATCTCGCCGCCGAGGTCGCGCGCGAGGATGACGGAGATCTCCCGCGTGAATCGCACGAGCTCCTCGAGCACCGCCGGGTTGCCCGGCTCGGCGGGCTGATCGGGGAGCACGGCGGGGCGCGCGAGCGTGAGGTGCGCGAACTCCGCGAGCCCGTCGGAGGTCTCGGGGATCCGCGCCTGGCCCTTGCCGTCGTATCCGGCGCGCCGCAGCTTGAGGATCGCCGGCTTGCCGAGCAACGCGAGCGCGGCGCGCAGCTCGTCGACGTCGCCCGCCGGCGCCCACCGCGCCTGCGCGACGCCGATCCGATCGAGGAACTGCTTCTGGACGAGGCGATCCTGGATGATGCGCAGCACCGACGCGCCCGGGCGCACCGGGACGATCGTCTCGAGCTCGGCGAGGATGTCGCCGGGCACGTGCTCGGTGTCGAGCGTGATCACGTCGACCTGCTTGGCGAGGTGCCGGCCCGACACGATGTCGTCGAGCGCCCCGACGACGAAGCCGTCCGCGAGCTGCGCCGTCGGACACCGCGGGTTGGGATCGAGCACGACGATGCGGTAGCCCATCTGGCGGGCGACGATCGCCATCATGCGGCCGAGCTGGCCGCCGCCGAGCACGCCGATGGTCGCGCCGGGGCCGAGCGGCGGCGGGCGCGGCACGTCGGTCGTCACGTCGGATCCTCGGCGACCTTCGCGCTCTGCGCGGCGCGGTACGCGTCGAGCCGGGTCGCGAGCGCCGCGTCGGTGGTCGCGAGGATCGCCGCGGCGAGCAGCGCCGCGTTGACCGCGCCGGCCTCGCCGATCGCGAGCGTGCCGACGGGGATCCCGCGCGGCATCTGGACGATGGACAAGAGCGAGTCCATGCCGGACAGCGCCTTGCTCTGCACCGGCACGCCGAGCACCGGCAGGCGGGTCTTGGCCGCGCACATCCCCGGCAGGTGGGCCGCGCCGCCCGCGCCGGCGATGATCACGCGCAGGCCACGGGCCACGGCGGTCTCGGCATAGGCGAACAGGCGATCCGGCGTGCGATGGGCCGAGACGATCTTGGTCTCGAACGCGACGCCGAGCTCCGCGAGCGTGTCGGCCGCGTGCTTCATCGTGGCCCAGTCGCTCTGCGATCCCATGATGATGCCGATCATTTTCGGGGTCCCGCTGCGCGCCGCAGCCGATCGCCGACAGCTTCCCCCAGGCCCACCATCGGAGGCAACGCGGCGACGACGACATCGACGTCCCCCCGCGCATCGAGATCGCGCAACGCGCCGTACAGCGCGCGCGCCATGCCGGCCAGATCGTCGGGCAACGGCCACGCCAGCGCGGCGAGCGCCGGCCACCCGCGGAACGCCGCGGCGGGCGCGAGCACGGCGACGCGCCGACCGGCGCACGCGGCGACCGTCGCCGGGACG
>JAPLLF010001149.1 GCA_026387715.1 Pseudomonadota bacterium | reverse complement strand
GTTCAACCGCGACTACCGGATCGCCGGCTCGTTCTACACCGGCATGTACGAGTACGACCTCAAGTACGTCTACGTCACGCTCGACTCGCTCGCGCAGTTCCTCGATCGCGGTGATGCCGTCGACGGCATCGAGGTACGGGTCGTCGATCCCGACGACACCGACGCGTTCGTCACGAAGATCCAGACGACGCTCGGGCCCGGCTATCGGGTGGTCGACTTGAAGGAGCTCAATCGCTCGCTGTTCTCGGCGCTCAAGCTCGAGAAGATCGCGATGTTCCTCGTGCTCGGGATCGTCATCCTCGTCGCGTCGTTCTCGATCGTCGGGAACCTCATCATGGTCGTCGTCGAGAAGGCGCGTGAGATCGCGCTGCTCAAGACGCTCGGCGCCTCCGACTGGGGGGTCATGCAGCTGTTCGCCATCCAGGGCATGATGATCGGCCTGGTCGGAACCACGCTCGGGGTGCTGACCGGCCTGCTGGGGTGCTGGGCGGGCAAGCGGTTCGGCCTGCCGCTCAACCCGGACGTCTATTACATCGATCGGCTGCCGATCCATATCGACCCGGGGTCGGTGGTCGCGTCGGCCCTGGCCGGGATCCTGATCTCGATCGCGGCGACCCTGTACCCGGCGCTGCTGGCGGCACGCGTTCGGCCCGCGGCAGGAATGCGTCACTAGTGTCCGGAAATCGTGAAGCGCGAGCCACACGACGGTGAGTTTCTGTTACCTCGTTGACTGGTTTCACGAGGTTACCGGGTGGCATGCGACATGCTCATACCCACCGTCATGAAGCTCGCGTCGCTCGTGTCTGCCACCCTCATCGTCGCTGGTCTCGGTGGTTCCACGTTCGCGGGTGGGTTCGTCGGCCTGGGCGTATCGTCGCCATCGAAGATCTCGCTCGATGACGGTCTGGGGTCGTTCAGCAGTGACGGCCGTTCGGGCAAGCTGTTCGGGGGCTACAGCTACCCGTTGGCGACCGGGCGAATCGCGGCGGAGGTGGCCTACACGGGGTTCGATGCCTACCGCAACGGCAACCAGTTCGCGGGGCATGTCCTGTCGCTGGCCGGTCGCTACAACCACCGGCTGACCGACGGCTTCGAGGTGTTCGGGCGGCTGGGTGTCCAGCAGTCCACGATGGACGCCAACACCGTCTCGTTCCAGGGAACCGGCCCCGTGGTCGGCGGCGGGTTCGAATATCACCCCCCGTTCAAGCTCGGGGTCGACGCCGCGGTGTACGTCGACGGCAACTATACGAGCACCACGCTCGACCGGGCCGATGGCCGTGGCCAGACCTCGACCGTCGACTCGAGCGACCTGCTGTTCTCGCTCGGGGTCGTCGTCGGCTTCTGAGCCGAGATCGCGACGTCCGCCAGGCAACCCTTGTGGCTCGGCAAGGGTCCATGCCCGTAGCGTTGACACTCGGATAACCCCTGAGTAAGGTCGCGCGCCTTATAGAGATTTTGCCTGTGACAGACGAGCCAGCCGAGCCAACGGCAGTTGCCCCAACCGCGATCCCGGACCCGACGCGTCACGTGGGCGCGCGGATCGAGGTGCGCAAGCTCGGCAAGGCGTACCTCCACAGCGGCAAGCCGCTGCCGATCCTGTGGGACATCGACCTCACGCTCGCGCCGGGCGACATGGTCGCGGTCGTCGGGGCCTCGGGCGTCGGCAAGTCGACGTTCCTCCAGATCCTCGGCACGCTCGATCTGCCGACGAGCGGCTCGATCAAGTTCGACGGCGAGGAGCTCACGACGATGAGCCAGTCGCGGCTCGCCGAGTTCCGCAATCGTCGCATCGGCTTCGTCTTCCAGTTCCATCACTTGCTCCCCGAATTCACCGCCCTCGAGAACGTGATGATGCCCGCGCTGATCCAACGCATCCCGCAGGTCGTCGCGCGCAAGCGAGCGAACGACATCCTCGGCCGCGTCGGCCTGTCGCATCGCCTCACGCACCGTCCGACCGAGCTGTCGGGGGGCGAGCAACAGCGCGTCGCCCTCGCACGCGCGATGGTGCTCGAGCCGTCGCTGCTGCTCGCCGACGAGCCGACCGGCAACCTCGACCGCGCCACTGGCGAGGCGATCCACAACCTGTTCCTCGACCTCAACCGCGAGCGCGGCTCGACGTTGCTCGTGGTCACGCACAACCCGGAGCTCGCGAACCTGATGCCGCGACGCATGCGCATGATCGATGGTGGCCAGCTCGTCGACGAGGCCGGCAAGATCGGCAGCGATGGCCAGGTCAAACGACCGAGTGCGCCGGTGATCGATCCACCGACGGCAGATGCTGAGGGGTCCGACGTGCCTGATGTGAATGGAGCCGCCTCGTGAAGCGCTCGCTCGTGTGTCTGCTGCTCGCGCTCGGCTACCTCGGCCTCGCCGGCGCGCCTGCGGTCGCCCAACCGACGCCGCCGCCGCAACAACCGCAACCACCGCAACCGGCCGACGACGAGCTGCGCTGCCAGGGGCGCCCGATCGAGCGCGTGCAGTTCCGCGGCAACCGCAAGGTCGAGGACGACGCGATCCGCGTGCAGTTGATGTCGAAGGCGGGCTCGCTCTGCGACGCCGCGAAGCTGCGCGAGGATCTTCGCCTGATGTGGAAGATGGGCTTCTTCGCCGACATCGACGTCGAGGGCGAGGTCGCCGCGAACGGCTCGATCACGTTGACCTACGCGGTCAAGGAGAAGCCGTCGATCCGCAAGGTGCTCGTGTCGGGCAACGCCGAGGTCGGCCTCGACAAGATCAACGAGGTCATCGACCTCGAGCTCGACGCGATCGTCGACATCTCCAAGGTGAAGAAGAACCGCGAGAAGATCGTCGATCAGTACGTCCAGAAGGGCTACTACCTCGCGACCGTCGACTACGAGATCAAGCCCGTCAACGAGGCCGAGGTCGACGTGTGGTTCACCGTCGACGAGAAGGCGAAGGTGAAGATCCGCGAGGTCCAGTTCATCGGGAATCACTCGATCTCCGACGACGAGCTGCGCGGCTCGATCGCGACGCGCCGCCAGGACGCGCTGTCGTTCCTCAACGACTCCGGCACGTACAACCAGGAAACGTTCGAGCGCGACCTGCTGATCGTCTCCGCGCACTACTGGGATCGCGGCTTCGCCAACGTCAAGGTCGGCACGCCGTCGCTCCGGCTGTCGCGCGACAAGCAGTACATGTACCTGTCGATCCCGATCGACGAGGGCCCGGTCTTCACGATCGGCGCGGTCAACTTCAAGGGCGACCTGATCGGGACGATCCCCGAGAACCTCGGCCGCGTGCACGTGCGCCCGGGCATGACGTTCGCGCGCACGACGATCGCCGAGGACCGCGAGAAGCTGTCGTCGTTCTATCAGGACCAGGGGTACGCGTACGCCAACGTCCTGCCGCTCACCAAGGTCGATCTCCCGAACCGCCGCATCAACCTGACGTTCGAAGTCGCCCGCGGCAAGCGCGCCTACTTCGAGCGCATCAACATCCGCGGCAACAGCAAGACGCGCGACAAGGTGATCCGCCGCGAGATGAAGATCTCCGAGGGCGAGTTGTTCAACAACACGAACCTCGAGATCAGCAAGCGCCGCATCAATGCGCTCGGCTTCTTCGAGAACGTCGTCGTGTCGACCAAGCGGGGCAGCTCCGACGAGTTCGTCGAGGTCAACGTCGAGGTCTCCGAGCGCGCGACCGGCACCTTCCAGATCGGCGCCGGCTTCTCGTCGGTCGAGAACTTCATCGCCCAGGCGCAGATCTCGCAGAACAACCTGTTCGGTCGCGGCCAGACGCTCGCCCTGCAGGCCCAGCTGTCGTCGCTGCGCCAGCTGTTCTTGCTCCGCTTCGTCGAGCCGTACTTCCTCGACACCTCGTGGACGTTCGCGTTCGACCTCTACAACCAGAGCCGCGGCTTCGGCACGTTCTATCGCAACGCGTCCGGTGGCACGCTCACGTGGGGCTACCCGCTGTCGTACGAGGCGCGCGCCTTCCTCACGTACAAGCTCGAGGACGTCTCGATCACGACCGGCTCGGGCGGCATCGCCAACCTCGGCGCGACGTCGGCGCCGATCGCCGCGACGTCGGTCGCGAACCTGTTCCGCGGCGGCTTCACGTCGTCGCTGCGCGCGTCGCTGTCGTGGGACTCGCGCAACAACCGCCTGTTCCCGTCGGGCGGCTGGTACCACACGCTGTTTGCCGAGTACGCCAGCGAGTACACCGGCTCGGAGAACAAGTTCGTGCGCTGGGGTGGCTTCTCGCGCCACTACCGCCCGCTGTGGGGACCGTTCGTGCTCAAGCTCAACGCCGAGGTCGGCTTCACGACCTCGACCGATCCGCTCGGCGTCCCGATCTCGGAGCGCTACCTCGTCGGCGGCATCTACGACATCCGCGGCTACGCGCCGCGCACGCTCGGCCCCAAGCTGCTGACGCAGCCGCCGGGCGACGTCGGGCAGGGCCTCGGCAGCCTGCCGCTGGGTGGCAACATGCAGATCATCTTCAACAGCGAGATCGAGTTCCCGCTGTTCAAGAAGGTCGGCATCTCGGGCGTCGTGTTCTACGACATGGGCAACGCCTACAACCTCGAGGACCGCTACTGCTCGGGGCTGCAGCGCAACAACTCCTCGATCTCGGTGAAGTTCGATCCATGCTTCCGGTTGCCGGAGTCGATCATCAGCGGCATCCGCAAGTCGATCGGCTTCGGGTTCCGCTGGTTCTCTCCGATCGGTCCGCTGCGGTTCGAGTGGGGCATCCCGCTCGACGCGCAACCGGGTGAAGATCCACTGGTCTTCGAGTTCACGATCGGAAACTTCTTCTAGCGAATATCGGCTTTGACCGAGCGTCGAAGTCATCGTACGTAACGTCCCGAGGTTCACATGTCGACTCGCACGCATCGCTCCACCCTCGTTCTCGGCCTCCTCGGCGTGGGGCTCATCGTGAGCCCGCTGTTCGCGGGGTTCGCGACCAGCGCCGTTCCGCAGCAGCCGAAGATCGGCATGGTCGACATCGAGGCGACCCTGCAGAAGACCCCGGCGGGCAAGCGCGCGAGCACGAAGTTCGAGACGACCCGCAAGGCCAAGCAGGTCGAGCTCGACAAGAAGATGACCGACCTCAAGGCGTCGAACGCGGAGCTCGAGAAGCAGGCCGCGATCCTCAAGCCCGACGTGCTCGACTCCAAGAAGCAGGCGCTGCAGAAGAAGTACGTCGAGCTCCAGCAGACCTACGCCAAGCTCGAGCAGGACCTCGCGGGCGAGCGGGCCAAGCTGATCGAGGAGCTGCTCAAGCTCGCGACGCCCAAGATCGAGGAGATCGCCAAGGCCGAGGGCGTCACGGTTATCTTCGAGCGCGAGTCGATGGTGTGGTGGGACCCGGCGATCGACCTGACGGCGAAGCTGCAAGCCAAAATGCAGTGATGGTATGACCTCGGGATGCCCGAGGACGCCAAGTCATCTGTCATGAAGGCCGAGCAGATCCTCGGCCTCCTGCCGCACCGCTATCCGTTCCTGCTGATCGACCGCGTGCTCGAAGTGAGCGACGACAAGGTCGTCTGCCTCAAGAACGTGTCGTTCAACGAGCCGCACTTCCAGGGGCACTTCCCGGACATGCCGGTGATGCCGGGCGTGCTGCAGATCGAGGCGATGGCCCAGGCGGGTGGCATCCTCGCGTCGCGCGCGGTGTCGTTCGATCCCGCGACGCAGGTCATGCTGTTCATGGCGATCGACGCCGTGAAGTTCCGCAAGGCCGTCGTCCCCGGTGACCAGCTGATCATCGAGGTCGTGCCGCTGCGCAAGGGCAAGATCTTCAAGATGAAGGGCGAGATCAAGGTCGACGGTCAGGTCGTGTCGTCGGCGGAGTTCCTCGCCGGGCTCGCGGATCGCAACAAGGTGACGTAGTGCGCCGCGCTGTCGCTCTCGGCTTCACCTTCGTGCTCGCCGCGTGTGGCCAGGACGCCGCCAAGCCGCCCAAGCGCACGGGCAGCGGGACCGTCGAGTACGTCGATCAGCCGATCCTGATCGACGGCGGGAAGTCGACGGGCACGACCGACGAGGTCGAGCCCAACGACGGCGAGGACACCGCGACCAAGCTCGCGCTGGGCGCGACGCTGCGCGGCAAGATCGACGCCGAGGGCGACGTCGATCACTTCGCGATCGACGTCGCGGCGACCGGCGTGCTCGCCGTCGACGTCTCGCCGATCGAGAGCTTCGATCTCAACGTCGAGCTGCTCGACGCCACGGGGACCTCCCTCGTTCGATCGGATCGCGGTGGCGTGAAGGTGCGCGAGGGGCTGCCGAACGTCGCGGTCGCGGCGGGTCGCTACACGGTCGTCGTGCGCGCGAAGAAGCTGCTGCCGCCGGTCGTGAAGCTCAAGAAAGACCAGAAGGCCGGGCAGAAGCCACCGCCACCGCCAGCCTCGTCGGTCGCGTTTCCGTCGCCGGTCTACGAGATCACCGCGAACGTCACGCCTCCCGCGACCGGCGCCTTCGAGCGCGAGCCGGACGACGATCGCGGCGCGGCCAACGATCTCATCCTCGGTGATGCCGTGCAGGGATACCTCGGGTGGACCGGCGACGTCGACACGTGGAAGCTCTCGCTCGAGACGTTGTCCTCCAAGAACGCGATCGACGTCGAGGTGACCTCGCCGGAAGGCCTCGCGCTGACGCTCGAGATCGCCGATGGCCTCGGCAACCCGCTGGTCACGCGCAAGGCGCCGCGTGGCGCCGGGCTGATCGTGCGCGGCTTCGTGCCCGTGATCGCGCAGGGCGCGGCGCCGTACCACTACCTGACGCTGCGGGCCGATCGTTCGAACCCCGAGACGGCGTACCAGCTCAAGGTCACGGAGCATGTCGTCGGTCCCGATGCCGAGCTCGAGCCCGACGACACGCCGGAGAAGGCGATGGCGATGCCGAGCGATCGCACCAGCGTCAAGGGGGTGTGGACGACCGCGGACGTCGACTGCTACGTGCTCGAGACCACCGACGCCGTGCGCACGCTCGAGGTGACGCTCGACACGCCGAACGAGGTCGACCTGGCGCTCGAGGTGCTCGTCGACGGCAAGCCGGTGGCGAAGAGCGACATCAAGGGCAAGGGCGCAGCCGAGAAGGTGTCGACGTCCGTGCCGGCGAGCGGGCGCCCCGTGATCCGCGTGCGCGCCGCCGATCCGAACGCGACCGGGGAGGGTGCCTACACGCTCACCGTGCAAGAGCCCAGCGCGACACCGTGAGCACGGTGCCGTACCGGGGCACCCGGATCCTCGCGATCCTCGCGCTGACCAACCTCGCGTCGTACGCGTCGCGCAACGCGTTGTTCGCCGTCTATCCGACGCTGCGCGTGAAGTACGGCATGGACAACGCCGACCTCGGGCTGATGACGACGATGTTCATGCTGCCGCACGCGGCGGCGACGACGGTCTTCGGCTGGGCCGGCGATCGCTTCGATCGCCGGCGCGTGATCGCCGCGGGCATGGTCGTCGCGAGCCTCGCGGGCGTGCTCGGCGCGCTCGCGCCGACGATGGAGACGCTCGCCGTGACGCGCGGACTCGTGGGGCTGGGCACCGCGGCGGTCGTGCCGGTCGCGAACTCGATCCTCGGACAGGTGTTCGACGGCCCCCGCAAGGCGAGCCGGCTGTCGATCTTCAACCTCGGCCTGTTCCTCGGTGGGGTCGCGGGCTTCGCGTTCGGCACGCTCCTGGGGTTCCCGCTCGTCGTGATCGCGATCGGCATCCCTGGCCTCGCGCTCGCCGTGGCGATCCTCGGCCTCGACGACGTGGTGCGCGTCGGCGGTCGGCGAGAAGGACGGTTCCGGGCGTTCGCCTCGGAGCTGTTCGCCGATTGGCGGATCCTGCTCCGCATCACCACGCTGCGCTGGATCATCGTGTCGACGATCTCGATGGCGTTCGCGGCCGGGGCCTACAACGCGTGGCTCAAGGACTTCCTCACGCTGCCGATCGCCAAGCACGGCAAGGGGATGACCGAGGGCCACGCCAACATGTTGCTGATGACCGCGCTCGTCGGCGGGCTGTCGGGCATCCTGCTCGGCGCGCGCATCTCGGACCGGCTGTCGCGGACGCGCGCGACGGGGCGGCTGTGGACCATCGTGATCGGGATGAGCTGCACGGTCCCGGCGGCGACCGCGGCGATCCTTCTGCCCGACAGCCCGTGGCTCTACGTCGCCGGCATCCTCACGCTGTTCTTCATCAGCTGGTACCACGCGCCGATGGCGGCGGCCGTCGACGATCTCGCGCCGGTCGGCATGGCCGTCGCCGCGCAGGGCCTCGTGATCTCCGCGATGCACATCCTCGGCACCGCGCCGTCGTCGTGGGTCGTCGGGCGCGTCTCGGTGGCGACGAACCTCCAGACCGCGCTGTGGGTCCCGACCGTGGCGCTCGCGGTGGCCGCCCTCGCGATGGCGCTGGCGACGCGCACCTTCGCCGCCGACCGCGACCGTGCGAAGCCGAACCGCGCGAACCAGGTGCTATAACCCCCGGGCATGCAGCGCCGATTCGTCGAGGCTTCGTTGGCAGTGGTGCTCGCTCTGGGTGTGATGGGTGGCGCGACCGGCTGTCATCGCAACAAGGGGCCGACCGCGACCCTCGACGTCTACGGCCGCGCGCTCCGCAACAAGGACTTCCGCGCGGCGTACGAGCTGATGTCGACGAGCTTTCGCAGCAAGGTCTCGCCCGAGGACTACATCCGCACGATGCGCGAGAACGCGCGCGAGGTCGACGAGACCGCCCAGCGTCTCAACGAGGGCAAGCGCGGCACGCTCGAGGTGTCGGCGGAGTTCGAGTACGGCATCGGCGATCAGATGCGGCTCGTGCAAGAGGGCGGGGGCTGGCGGATCGCGTCGAACCCGCTCGCGTTCTACGAGCAGTCGACGCCGCTGGGCGCGCTGCGATCGTTCGTGCGCGCGTACAAGCTCCAGCGCTGGGACGTCATGCTGCGGTTCGTGCCGAACGCCTATCGCGAGAAGATGGACGCGCCCAAGATGATGGCGCAGTTCACCGGGCCGTCCCGCGAGAACATCGAGCTGCTGATGAACGCGCTCGAGCAGAACCTCGACGAGCCGGTTGCCGTGCACGGCAACGAGGCGTCCATGCGGTACGGCGACAAGTTCGAGGTGAAGTTCCTCAAGGAGGACGGCGTGTGGAAGCTCAAAGATCTCGACTGATCGATCCCTGATCGATCCCCCGATCAGGTGGCTGATCGTGTCGCCACCGGAGGAGCGGCCTCACCACTCGATCTCCTCGGGCCGATTCGGAGACGGAAATTGTCCCGCTCCGCAAAAAAGTCAGAGCGTGATCGCTCACCCGTCGAAGCTGTCCAAGCCGCGATAAGCGCTCACGATTCATCGACGACCGCACGCGTCACGCGAGCACGGCCAGGTGATCTCACCCCAGTGAATGGCGCGGATCCCACATGATCCGTCGCCGTGGTTTTGGGTGAGTAGAATTGGAGCCCGAGCGAATCCCATGCGTTAGAATAGGGAGGAGAGCCGCGCGTCAGATCATTGTCTGGAGGCCCACAGGTTGCATTGTGGATAGACAGTAGTTACGGACGGACGAATCACGGAGTTGTGTCGGGTGGAGCGTCGGCGGGTTCTCGTAACGAAAGGTGGTCGCCATGCTGGATCCTTGGATCATCGAAGAAATCCTCAAGAAGGAACAAGAGCGTCGGCGGGAGTCGGAGGAAGTGCGCATCGAGCTCCCGATCGAGCAAGAGCGTCCTCGGCCGATGACGCAGGTGACGCCACCTCGTGAGGAGAGCGAACGCGGCGTGATGATCATCGATATCTGACGATATCTGACTCGTCTTCCAACCTCCCCAAACCACCTACAAGCAGCCCGTCACCCTCACCGGTGAACGGGCTGTTGTCGTTTAACAGCTTAACTTTCGGGCGTTATTTCCCCCTGGGGTCTGGTAAGTACGCACGGTGACTCGCACGGCCGGCCACGTGTACACGATCGGGCTCGGCCTGATCGGCTGGGCCGCCGTGATCGCGTTGCCGCTGCTCGGGGTCGAGTCGACCCGGCTCGATGCGCTCGCGATCGGGATGTTCGTGGTGGTGATCCTCGCGACGCGCTCGCTCGCGTTCAAGCCGACGTCGGGCACGGTCCTGTCGCTCGACTCGGTCTACC
>JAPLLF010001048.1 GCA_026387715.1 Pseudomonadota bacterium | reverse complement strand
CCTTCGGGTTGTCGCCCGGGTAGACCGGCACGAAGATGCTGGTCTGGTTGTCGACGGCGGTCGTGTAGCCGCCGCGCGACACGCGGTGCGGGATCACGTGGTCCTTCGGGATCAGCGCGTCGTACACGTCGTCGCGCAGGCCGACGCCGAGCGTGTGGCTGACGACGTCCTTGATGTTGGTGGACGCGAGCTCGGCCGAGACCGTGATGCTGGTGTCGACCTTCGGCGCCTCGTCGGTGATCACCGGGGCGAGGCTCGGCGTGAACGACGCGGCGAACCGCGCGGCGCCCATCGCGACGATCTCGTCCGGGTTGAGGTCGCTCTTGACCGGCTTCTTGTAGCGCTCCTTGAGCATCCGGGTGACGGCCGGGATCTTCGACGAGCCGCCGACGAGCACGAAGGCGTCGACCTCGTCGTGCTTGAGCCCCGTGGTCTTCGCGGCCGAGTCGAGCGCGACGTCGACCTGGCGCATCGTCTTCTCGAGGATCGCGCGGACCATCACGTCGAACTCGCTCGGCGTGAGCGTGTAGTTGATCTCGTCGATGCCGCTCGTCGGGTTCTCGATCACGAACTCCTGCGGGTTGCCCTCGTTGCACAGGTTGATCTTCACGAGCTCCGCGCGCAGGCGCAGCTTGCCGAGCAGCTTGGCGTCCTGCGAGAAGTCGCGGCCGTGCTGCTCCCGCATCTTCTGGAGCGCCCACAGGACGATCTGCTGATCGACGTCACCGCCGCCGAGGTGCGAGTCACCGCCGGTGCCGAGCACGGTGGCGGTGCGCTCGTCCTCGATCCGCACGACCGACACGTCGAAGGTGCCACCGCCGAAGTCGTAGACGATGAACGTCTGCGGCTCGCCCTTGTCGAGGCCGTACGCGATCGCGGCCGCGGTCGGCTCGTTGATGATCGCCAGCGGGTTGAGGCGCGCGATCTTCGCGGCCTCGATGGTGGCGTTCTTCTGCGGCTCCTTGAAGTACGCCGGCACGGTGATCACCGCGTCGTGAATCGGCTCGCCGATCAGCTTCTCGGCGCACGCCTTGAGCTCCTTGAGGATGCACGCGCTGACGAACTCGGGATCGAGATCGCGACCGCCCGCGCGCGCCATCGCCTTGCCCCCGAGCGGGTTGCGCTCGCCCATGATGCGCTTGACCTCGAAGATCACGTTCGCGGGCTCGCGCGACATCTTCTCCTTGGCGGCCTTGCCGACGGAGACCTGCCCCGTCGGGCCGACGTAGACGACCGACGGCGTGGTCGGCTCGTTCTGGCGATTCGGGATCACCTTCACGTCGCTCTTCGCGTAGCTGTACGCGGCCACGACCGAGTACGTGGTGCCGAGATCGATGCCGATGACCTTGTGATATTCAGCCATTGTTGGTTCCTTGTTCGCTCGGTCGGTTCAGCTCGTCGATGGCCAGCGCGTCGCGCTCCTCGAAGCGCCCCAGCTGCGTGGCGAGCTCGGGATCGAGCCCGCCGGGCAGCCACAGCCAGTACGCGTCGGGATGGAGCAGGAACGCGTCGGGGCCGAGCTCGCTCGCGAGCCACCCGGTGACGAGCCCGGCGAGCCGCGCGGGCTCGAGCAGGCGATCACGCGGCGTCGGCTGTACGGCGAGCAGCTTGTTCTGCGGGTGCCGCGCGTCGTAGGCGTCCCGCGCGGCGGGCGTCCCGATCTGCCGCTCGATCTCCTGCAGCTCGATGATGATCGTCTCGACCTCGCCGGAGCCCTGCGCGCCCTGCGCGCGCCGCTCGGCCATCGCCTGGCCGCGCCGATCGGACAGCAGCTTCTTGATCTCGTCCGTCGCCGCGAGCGGGGACACGCCGAGCTTGCCGTAGACGTTGTCGACGTCGACCGCCATGCGCGCCTTCGGGCGCGGTCGCACCGGCGGCCTGGTCATGCGCCCCGACCTTCGGCGGCCGCCACGTCGGTCTCGAGCTTGCCGTGGAGCTCGACCAGGCGATCGTGGCCCGCGCGGCGGGCGTCCTCGAGCACGCCCTCGACGTGCGCGAGCGCCTCGAACAGCAGCCGCGCCGCGCCGCCCCGATCCCCGCCTTCGTGCTTGCGGTAGCCCTCCGCCGCCGCACAGCACGCCTTGCAGTACGCCAGCTCGAGCTGCTGATCGGGCGCGGTCGTCGTCGCGAGCGCGAGGATCGAACGCGCACGTTCGAAGTCGCGCGCGCGCACGAGCGCACCGGCCGTCGCGATCTGCTGGCGCACGCGCAGTCCCGGGTACCTGGTCGCGAACTCGCGCGCCACGGCGTCGGGGAGGTCGCGCAACGCGTCGACCACGGCGTCGGCCTCGACGTAGCGCTCGAGCCGGAGCAGCACGATCGCGCGCTGGCGCAGCGCGCGGGCGTTGCGCTGGCCGGCGTCGCCGAGTTGATCGAGGCGGGCGAGCGCGCCGTCGAGATCACCGGCCGTGGCGCGGCGCGCGGCCTCGTGGAGCGCGGTGGCGGTCACGAGCTGCGCGGCGACGTCGTCGAGCTTGCGCACCATCGCGTCGACCTCGCGCTGCGACGCCGGATGGATCGC
>JAPLLF010000906.1 GCA_026387715.1 Pseudomonadota bacterium | reverse complement strand
TCCGCGGATACGACCGATCCCGACACCGGGGCGCGGCTCGATCCGAAGGCCAAGGCGAAGTGGGCAGACGTCGCCTTCCTCAAGGAGATGATCGCGCGCACGCAGAAGACGACGACCGAGTTCGATCGCTTCGTGCTCAAGCACTCGCACACCCGCGCGGGGCTCGAGAAGGAGCTCGCGCTGCGGTACCTCCTCGACAGTGACTTCGCGACGGCGAGCGCGACGCTCGCGACGACCAAGGCCAAGCCCGAGCTCCTGCACACCGATCCGTTCGTGATCCACATCATGGATTGCCACGACTGCGATCACGAGCAGTACGCGAACGCCAAGTGGACGAACGTGTCGCTCGCGGCGCGGCTCGTCGAGCTCGCGAAGGTCGCGGGCGGGCAGGGCGAGCCGGCGGCGGAGGCGGCGCTCGCGCTCGGCAACGCGCTGTACAACGCGACGTGGCACGGCAACGCCCGCGTGTTGACCGAGGGGACGCACCAGACCACGCACGACGCGACGCAGGCGGAGCGCTGGTACAAGCGCGCGTTCGACCTGTCGAAGAACCGCGAGCTCAAGGCGAAGGCCGCGTTCCTCGCGTCGAAGGCCGAGCTCGGCACGGCGATCGGCGCGAACTTCGACGCGAACATGCCGCTCCCGCTGGCGAAGCAGTGGTTCCCGGTCGTGAAGACGTTCGCGGACACGAAGTACTACAAGGAGGTCCTCAAGGAGTGCGGGACGTTCTCGTCGTGGGTCGCGTCGTCGCACAAGTAGGGGACGAGGCGATCACCGTAAACGCAAACGCATCCGTAAACGCAAACGATGGTCGCGTCGTGGTGACGTTTACGTTTCCGTTTTCGTCGACGTTTTCGAACGAAGCTCGACCCGCGGCTAGCTGACCTCGACGGCGATCCACAGCGGGTGGCCCGCCGCGCGCGCGCGTGCCCACGCGGCCTCGACCCGGGTCTTCGCGGTCGCGGCGTCGAACCGGCCGATCACCCCGCGGCCCTCGGTGTGGGTAGCGACCATGATCGCCTGCGCGGTGGCGTCGGGGAGCTGGAACACGTCGCGGAGGAGCTCGACGACGAACTCCGCGGTGGTGTAGTCGTCGTTGCGCAGCACGATCGCGACGGCGGTCTCGCCCGCGAGGGTCGAGCGCGGCTCGCTCGGGCCGTGCACGAGGACGAACGCGAGCTTGCCGGGATCGGCCTCGCCAGCCTGGACGAGCGAGGCGGCCGTCGTCCGTGCGATCGCGTGCCACAGGTCCGCGCACGTCACGGGGCGCCCGTGGTGGCGCGCGTAGAGGCGCGCCATGACGACGGCGAACGCGGCGTTGTCGGGGGTCTCTCGCCGCGCCAGGTCGGGCGCCTGGACGAGCGCGTCGAGGTCGTCGAGGACGCGATGCTCGATCGCCGCGGCGTCGCCGCCGACCGCCGCGATCGCCGCCACGAAGGCGTCGTCCTGCAGGAGCCCGTAGAGCAGGTGGAGCGGCGCGAGGATCTGGCCGCGCTGCGTGGCCTCTCGGGTGGCGACCGCGAGCGCGACGTCGGCCTCCTCTCCGACCGTGCCGAGCAACCCGCGGATGCGCGACATCCCGACGCGATGGCGTTGCCACCCGAGCCACCACGCGAGGCCGGCGCTCACGAGGAACAGCCCGATGACCTCCACGCCAGCACCATGCCTCCCAGGCGCCTGAGTTACAACCGCGCGATGAGAGTTGCCCAGCTCGCGGTCCTGGTCGCATGTGCATCATGCGGCGGCCAGGCGAGGTCGAAGTCGAAGACGGCGAAGGCCGAGCCCCCGAAGGTCGAGGTCGAGGAGCGCTGGGTCGATCCGCTCGTCGGGCTGCCGCGTGGGGCCCCGCGCACGCCGCCGTCGCGCACGGTCGCGCTCGCGAATCCCGCCGCCCAGCCGATCGCGATCCGGCACGCGACGATCATGACGGCGACCGGCAAGACCATCGCGAACGGCACGATCGTGCTCGCGGGCGGCGCGATCACGGCGCTCGGGCCCGACGCGGACGTCGTCGTGCCCGCCGCGGCGATGCTCGTCGACGGCACCGGCAAGGTCATCACGCCGGGGCTCATCGACGCGCATTCGCACCTCGGCGTGTACGCCGCCCCGGATCTCGGCGCGAACAACGACGGCAACGAGATGACCGCGCCGGTCACGGCGCAGGCCAAGGCGCAGTACGGCTACTGGCCGCAGGATCCGCAGATCGCGCGCGCGGTCGCGGGCGGCGTGACCGCGGCCCTGATCCTGCCGGGCTCGGGCAACCTGATCGGCGGCGAGGGCTTCACCGTGGTCATGCGCCCGGGGCGAACCTCCGACGAGGTCGCGTTTCCGGGCGCCCCCGCGACGATCAAGATGGCGTGCGGGGAGAACCCCAAGCGCGTGTACGGCGAGAAGGGCGGCCCGCAGACCCGGATGGGTGAGTACGCCCAGTTCCGCGCGGTGTTCGGCGAGGCCCGTACCTACCTGCTCAAGGAGGCTGCCTACGATCGCGCGCGCGCGCTGTGGCTCAAGAAGCAGTCGCGCGCGGCGGAGCTCGACGCCCAGGTCGCGCGCGGCAAGCCGAAGACCAAGGGCGAGCCGGCCCCCGAGCCGCTCGCGGTCGACCTCAAGCTCGCCACGCTCGCGCGCGTGTTGCGCGGCGAGGTGCTGGTGCAGATCCACTGCTACAAGGCGAGCGACCTCGCCGAGATGATCGCGATCGCCGACGAGGCCGGCTTCAAGATCCGCTCGTTCCACCACGCGCTCGAGGCCTACAAGATCCGCGACCTGATCGTGAAGCGAGGCATCGCGATCAACACCTGGTCGGACTGGTGGGGGTTCAAGCAGGAGGCGTTCGACGGGATCCCCGAGAACGCCGCGCTGTTCACCGAGCAGGGTGGGCGCGCGACGATCCACTCGGACTCGGCGATCCACATCCAGCGGCTCAACCAGGACGCGGGCAAGGCCCTCGCGGCGGGTCGCGCCGCGGGCGTGTCGCTCACCGACGATCAGGCGCTCCGCTGGATCACCGCGAACCCCGCGTGGGTCCTCGGCATCGACGACGTCACCGGAACGCTCGAGGTCGGCAAGCGCGCGGACGTCGCGGTGTGGAGCGGCTCGCCGTTCTCGGTGTACAGCCGCGCCGACCTCGTGATCGCCGGCGGGGCGATCACCTTCGACCGCGCGCAGGGGCCGACCCCCTCGGACTTCGAGCTCGCGAACTCCGCGAGCGAGCGAGGTCGCCCGTGAGCCGCGCGCTCCTGATCGTGGCGCTGCTCGCCGGCGTCGCGCGAGGCGACACGCTCGCCATCACCGGCGCGACGGTGTACGCGCGCCCCGACACCAAGCTCGAGAACGCGACGGTGGTGATCGCGAACGGCAAGATCGTCGACGTCGGCGTCGGGCTCGTCGTCCCCGCGGGGGCGACGACGATCGACGGGCGCGGCAAGGTCGTCACCGCCGGCCTCGTCGAGGCGTCCACGCAGCTCGGCCTCGTCGAGATCGATCTCGAGGGCTCGGCGAACGACGGTCGGTTCGGGCCCGCGCCGACCGAGATCCACGCGGCGTTTCGCACCACCGACGCGTACGACGCCCGGTCGGTCGCGATCCCGATCGCGCGCGCCGGCGGCGTGACGTCCGCGATCACCGGTCCACGTGGCGGGCTCGTCGCCGGCCAGGCGGCGTGGGTGTCGCTCGCCGACGACGCCTCGTCGAGCGCGCCGATCAAGGCCACGGTCGCGATGATCGCGGCGGTCGGGCGCGGGGCGGTGGCCAACGGCTCGCGCGGGCAGGCGATCGAGCGGCTCCGCGAGCTGCTCGACGACGTCGATGCCTACCGCAAGGCGCGCGCGAACTACGAGCGCAACGCGTCGCGCACGCTGATCGCGCAGCGCCTCGATCTCGAGGCGCTGATCCCGGTCCTCGAGGGGCGCGTGCCGCTCGTCGTCCACGCCGCCGCCGAATCGGATCTGCGGGCGGTGATCGCGCTGGCGAGCGAGCGCAAGCTCCGCGTGACGATCGAGGGAGGCGAGGAGGCGTGGCGCGTCGCCCGGGAGCTCGCGGCCGCGAAGATCGGCGTGATCCTCGATCCGACGGACAACCTCCCGAACGACCTCGCGGCGTCCGACGTTCGCGACGACAACGCCACGATCCTCGCCCGCGCCGGCGTCGTCGTCGCGATCTCGACGATCGGGGCCCCGGCCAACGCGCGCACGATCCGGCAGCTCGCCGGGATCGCGGTCGCCAACGGGCTCCCGTGGGCCACCGCGCTCGACGCGATCACGCACGCTCCCTCGAGCCTGTTCGGCGTCCCGGATCGCGGCCTGCTCGAGCGCGGCGCGGCGGCCGACGTGGTCGTGTGGAGCGGCGATCCGCTCGAGCTCGCGACGCGCGCCGAGACGGTGATCGTGGCGGGCGTCGTCCAGTCGCTCGTGACCCACCAGACCCGGCTGCGCGATCGCTACCGGACGCTCGCGCCCGTGGGCGGACGCGCGCCCTAGGCGGCGAACGTGTCGAGCTTGGTCTCGGCTTCGCGGAGCAGCACGGCGTGCGCGGGGTCGGGGGCGCCGCGCTGTCGGAAGTACGCCATCGCCGCGATGATCGCGTCGGTGCCGATCAGCGTGTCGAGGAGGATGTTGCTGATCAGCGACAGCACGCCGGTGACCACGCGCACGAACCCGAGGTTGAGCTGCGTGATGAAGTCGTAGAGGCCGTACACCATGAACACCGCGCCGGTGACCATGATGAGGATGTACGCCATCCACGTCTTGGCGATGCGTCGCGCGGACTCGTCGGCGGTGAGCGGCACGGTGAGCCGCCGACCCGAGATCGCGATGAAGATCTGCGCGACGATGATGCCGAGGTTGCCGACGACGAACTGCCAGCTGCCCGTCACCTGGTACGGCAGCAGCACGATGATGTACGCGAACAGCGCGTAGAACGGCGCGGCGAGCATCATCAGCCAGCCGGGGGCCGTGGTCCCGGGGAACAGCAGCTTGGTGACGACCGACGCGCGGATGAGGCCCGGCATCAGCGAGATGACCTTCGGGCCGAGCGCGAGCAGCGCCTGCACGCCGAACACGAGCCCGACGACCATGTGCATCTTCGCGCGGGTGAAGCCGAACTGCAGATCGCCGAGCATCGCGGCGTTCTTCGCGCTGACCCACGAGTCGAACGCGTCCCGGAACGGGTAGATGTAGACGACGAACGGCGCGAGGAAGTACAGCGCCCACGCGACGAACAGGAACCGGCGCTGGCGTCGCCAGTTCGCCCAGTTCTTGAGCTGCGCGAACATCACGAGGCAGAACGCGAGCTCGGCGAACGCGGGGAACATCACGAACACGCGCCCGGCGGTCGGGATCGTCGGCCCGTCGAACACCTCGATGAACCGGAACACGGTGAGCGGGACGAACATGATGGCGACGAGCAGCAGCACCGAGCGCCGCCACGCGAGGAACGCCTGGTGCCCCTTGTCGGTGACGTGGGCGGTGCTGGCCTCGAGGGTGATTCGCTCGCTCTCCAGCACCTCCTTGTCCTTGATCTGGAGCCGGAAGGCGCGCTTGAGCGACACCACCAGGAAGCCGCGCGACAGCGTCTCGACGTGCTGCGAGGTCTCCGGCGCGTCGATCAGCATCGGGATGTTGGCGGCGGTGGCCATCGTCGCCGGTGGAGGCTCCGCGGTCGGCGCGGCGGGCTGTTCGCCGTCGACGACACCGATCCCGACCTGCGTGCGTCGTTCACTCATGACGCAGACTCTCACGTAGCCGCGCGATTTCAGCAACGGCGTTTGCTACACATGGCGGCGTGCGACTCGCCGGTTGGGCCTTCGTCATGTGCTGCGTGCTCGGCATCGTCGGGCTGTTCGCGCCGGCGGTGGGCGTCGGCCAGGCGAACGTCATCACCCGGTACGCCTCGATCTCGCTCTACACCGCGGGGACGAAGCGCGAGGTCACGCAGCGCGTGTTCGCCGCGTACCATCGCGCGCCGGGCAAGGGCCTGGGCCACGCGATCGCGGGGGCGCTGATCCCGCGCGCCGGCAAGCGGCTCGGAGGTGTGCTCGACGATCTCGACAGCGCCGCGGCGGAGATCGACGAGGTCAGCGACGCGGACGTCGGGCTCGCGGGCAAGGCGCTCGTCG
>JAPLLF010000949.1 GCA_026387715.1 Pseudomonadota bacterium | reverse complement strand
CGGCGAAAGCCGGACTCGTAGGCTTCGCCTACTTCTTCGGCGCGGGCTTCGCGTCGGGCTTGGCGGCCGGCACCTCGGGGAGCAGCGTCACCGTCACGCGGTTGGTCTTGCCGACAAACTGCGCCGCGATCTTCTTCACGTTGGCGGCGGTCACGCGGGCCGTCACCCGGTCGATCGCGACGAGCGTCGCGAGGTCGTCGCCGTAGCGGACGACGCGCTCGAGCAGCCCGGTCCAGTACGCGTTCTCGAGGAGGTTCGCGCCGTGCTCCTTGACGAGCTGCTCCTTGACCTTGGCGAGCGTGTCGTCCTTGACCGGCGTGGTCGCCAGCGCGTCGAGGGTCTTCCACGCCTCGGCCTGCATCGCCGTCGCGCGCGTCGGATCCGACTCGAACACCGCGAGCGTCATCGCGCGCTGCGGCGGCGACCGATCGGCCTGCGACTGCACGCTCACGCTGTAGGTGCCGCCGAGCTTCTCGCGCAGGACCTCGAGCAGCTCGATGTTGAGCACGCCCTGCAGGATCTCGGCGTCCGCCTCGACGGTCAGGCTCCACGGCACGATCGCCGAGGCGACGATCATCGACATCGCCTTGTTCTCGTCGCCGGCGCGCACGGTCTTGTTCAGCGTGCCCTGGTGCGGCTTGAGCCCGACGTCCTTGACGGTCTCGTGCTTGGCCTTCGTCGCCGGCAGGCTCGCGAGGTACTTCTCGACGAGCGGCCGCATCGCGGCGACGTCGAACGCGCCGACGATCACGAACCCGAAGTCGGCGGCGTTGGCCATCCGCGCGCGGTACTGCGCGACCGCCTGGTCGAGCTTGATCGCCGCGATGCGCTGCTCGGTCGGGAACGGCAGCGGGATGCGCGGGTGGTGGTCGAACAGCGCGTCGAACGCGCCGATGATGAAGATCGCCTGGGTGTTCGCGCCGATCAGCTTCGCGAGCTGCAGCTGCTGGAGCTTCCATGCCTCGAACGCGCTCGCGTCGACGTGCGGCTCGACGAACGCGCCGTGGACCAGCTGCATCATCGGCAGCACGTCGCTCGGCGACGCGGTGCCCTCGACGCGCTCCTGCTCGCCGTCGATCGAGACCGCGACGCCGGCCTTCTTGCCGGCGAGCTTCTTCTCGAGCTCGTCGGGGCCGTAGTTGCCGATCCCCATCGTGTTGACGATCGCGCCGGCGAACAGCGCCTGCGGGTATTGCGCGTTGGCGACCTGCGACGTGCCGCCGTTCGACACGCCGACCACGACGACCTCGTCCTTCTTGAAGTCGGTGTGCTTGAGCAGCACCGTCGCGCCGTTCGACAGCGACCACTGCACGACGTCGTTGCCGAGGGTCTTCTCGGCGGTGATCTTGCCGGGCGTCGGATCGGCGGTGATCAGCGGCTGGGTGAGATCGGTCGCCTCCCACGCGGGCATCTGCCTGGCGGCGCCCTCGGCGAGCTTGGCGGCGATCGCGGCCTCGGTCGGGACGTCACCCTTGGGCGGCGCCTGGATCGTGACGACGCGGCCGGTGTCGGTCGCGAGCTTGGCGATCTCGACGAGCTGCGCGTTGGTGATCGTCGGGAGCACGGCCTGGGTGAGCTCGAGCTCGCGGACGGCGCCGATCATGTACTCGTGGGTGAGGAAGTTGCGGAGGATCTCGCTCGCGGTGTCGCGGCTATCGCGGGTGTCGACCTCGCGGACGCCCTCCTCGAAGCGCCGCAGCGTCGCGGCGCGAGCCTCGTCGATCTCCTCCGTCGAGAAGCCGTGCTGGCGGACGCGCGCGAGCTCGCCCGCGAGATCGCCGATCGCGTCGAGCAGCTTGCCGTCCTTGGCGGTCGCGCTGAGCGACAGCTCGTCGACCGGGCGCAGGTTCGAGCCGAACCCGACGCCGGCGCCGGTCCACGACGACTTCGCGCGCTTGGCGATGATCGCCAGGCGCGCGCCGAGGATCGACGAGAACATCCCCTCGGTCAGCGACCGACGGAGGTCCGCGATCGACGCCTCCGGGCGATGCGGCATCTGGAAGTCGACCGACACGGCGAACAGCGCCTGCTACTTGTCGCGCGCGACCACGGTGCGCGGCGGC
>JAPLLF010000164.1 GCA_026387715.1 Pseudomonadota bacterium | reverse complement strand
TCTTCGCCCGGCTCGCTAGCTCGTCGCGGAACGTCGTCGAGCGCGTGTCGACCAGCCGCTGCGCGCCTGACTCGGCGTCGACGAGCGTGACGAGGCCGGTGGGGGGCATCACGGCCTCGCGGGGATCCGTGATCAACGCGGCGACGACGTCGTGCTTGCGGTTCGCGTGCCGCAGCACGCCGAGGTAGTTGTCGTCGAGGAAGTCCGAGATCACGAACAGCACCGCGCGGCGCGACAGCACCTGCTGGCAGAACTCGAGCGCGGCCGCGATGCTGGTGGAGCGACGCGCGTCCTGATCTCCCGCTCTCCCGGAGGCGGCCGTCTCGGTCCGGCGCGTCACGAACTTCGTCCACAGCCGGCGCACCGCGCGCGGCAGCTCGCGCAGGCCGCGGCGCGCCACGAGCCCGACTGGCGTGTCCTCGCCACGGGCCAGCACCTCGCGCACGACGCGGAGCGCGTGCTTGCCGCCCTTGCGCGGTGGGATGTAGCGATCGGCGCCGCCGTGGAACAGCAGCATGCCGACCTTGTCGCCGTTCTCGACCGCGCTCATCGCGAGCAGCGCCGACAGCTCGACGGCGGCCTCGAGCTTGCTGCGGCGCCCCGACCCGAAGTCCTGCGACGCGCTGACGTCGACGAGCAACATCACGGTGAGCTCGCGCTCCTCGACGAACCGCTTGATGTGCGGCTCGCCGGTGCGCGCGGTGACGTTCCAGTCGATGGCGCGCACGTCGTCGCCGGGGACGTACGGGCGCACCTCGTCGAACTCCATGCCGCGTCCCTTGAACACGGAGAGGTACGCACCAGCCATCACGTCGGAGACCTGACGGCCGGTGACGAACTGGATGCGCTTGACGGCTTGCGCGATCTCGGCGGGGAGCACGGACTACCTCGGCTGACCTATGGAACCGGGACGTTCTCCAGGATCTGCGCGATGACATGATCCGTGGTCTTGCCCTGGGCTTCGGCCTCGTAGCTCGCGAGCACGCGATGGCGGAGGACGTCGTGCGCGATCGTCTTGATGTCGTGCGGCGAGATGTAGCTGCGGCCGCTGAGCACCGCGTGGGCCTTGGCGACCTTGACGAGCGCGATCGAGGCGCGGGGCGAGGCCCCGTTGTCGATCAGCGTCGCGAGCTGCGGCAGCCCGGCGGCCTTGGGATCGCGGGTCGCGGCGACCAGGTCGACCGCGTAGCGCTTGACCTTGTCGTCGACGAACACCTGGCGCACGACGTCGCGCGCCTCCATGATCTCGGCGGTCGTCATGACCTTGTTGGCGGTCGGCTCGGCGCCGCTGCCCGCCATGCGATCGAGGATGCGGACCTCGTCGTCCTTGGTCGGATAGCCGACCTTGATCTTGAGCATGAAGCGATCGAGCTGGGCCTCGGGGAGCGCGTAGGTGCCCTCCTGCTCGATCGGGTTCATCGTGGCGAGCACGAGGAATGGCTCGGTCAGCTTGAACGTCTGATCGCCGAGCGTGACCTGCTTCTCCTGCATCGCCTCGAGCAGCGCGGACTGCACCTTGGCGGGGGCGCGGTTGATCTCGTCGGCGAGGATGAAGTTGCCGAACACCGGCCCCTTCTTGACGGTGTAGTTGCCCTCGCGCGGGTTGTAGATCTGCGTGCCGACGACGTCGCCGGGGAGCATGTCGGGCGTGAACTGGATCCGGGAGAACGTCCCCTCGATCGCGTCGGCGAGCGTGCGCACGACCAGCGTCTTCGCGAGGCCAGGCACACCCTCGAGGAGGACGTGCCCGCCGGCGAGCAGGCCGAGCAGCAGGCGGTGGAGCATGTCGTCCTGGCCGACGAGGACCTTGGCGACTTCGGACTTGAGGGACGCAAAGCGACCCTGCAACTTGGTGGCGTCTTCGGTGAGGCGATCGGACATGGTGGTTCGGGTGGGGGAGGGAGGAGACCCCTCCACCGGCGGCCTGTCAACAGGCCCGGGCCGACCTGCATTCCCGGCATGCGACGAACCTGCGACGTCGCGGGGGCAGGTCGCATTGGGCAGATCTCCGGGTGCTCGCTGAGTGATCTCGACAGGTTGCGGCGTTTCGGGCGTCGGGATCGCGCGGCACGGTCCTTGAGATAGCGATCTCCATGCGCAGCTCACCGATGTTCCTGGCTCTCGCTGTCTCCTCGTTATCCGCGTGCGCGACCTCCGGCGCGCTCGACCAGCCGGTCGATCCTACCCGTGGCTCGCACGCGGCCGTGCGGCTCGACTTCACCGCGCGCACCGACGACGCGCGGCCGGTGTTCCCGGCCGTCGTCGATCCTCGCTTGCCGAGCGCCGACCGCATCGCGCCCCGGATCCGCGCGCGGGCGGGCGTCGTGGTCTCGGCCGACGTGCAGCTCTGCGTGTCACCCACGGGTCACGTCGCCAGCGTGGAGCTCGCGCGCGGCTCCACGTTCGCCGCGTTCGACGACGCGATGATGCGGGACGTCGTCGGCTGGCAGTTCGCCCCGACGCCGGGGCCGGGGGCGCTCAAGAGCTGCGAGCGATTCACGATCTCGTATCGACCGCATCGCTAGCTTGCAACTCTCGATCATCGATCGTATGTTCGAGATTCGGAGTCGCATGACCTACCTCGCACCGCAACCGTGTCACCCGTCGACGATCCGTACGATCCGTACGATCGTCGACAGTGGCAACGCCCGCGGCGAGCGAGGTCCGGACTGACAGCCGACCGACTTCTTCCCGCCGCGGGCTCCACTGACACTGGAGCCCGTCGTCGTTTTCGGCCCCGACGACGCGCTCGGAGCGTTCTACAAGCACCCTCACTCCGAGGTTCGTGTTCATGTCGGCTGTTGTCTCGATACATGATCTAGAGTGGACCGGAAGACCCGGTCGCGCGCTGCTCAAGCTCGCCTGGCCGATCACCGTCTCGATGGTGTCGCTGTCGGCGATGACGCTCGTCTCGACGGCGTTCGTCGCTCAGGTCGGCAAGGACGAGCTCGCCGGCGTCGGGCTCGGCGCGGTCGTCTACATGGCGTTCATCTGCTTCGGCATCGGGCTCCTGCGCGGCGCCAAGACCCTCGTCTCGCAGGCGATCGGTGCCGCGCGCCACGATCGGATCCCGGAGCTCCTCGGGGCGGCGCTCACCCTCGCGGCGGGGTTCGGCACGCTCGCGCTCGTCGCCTGCCAGCTCGTCGCGCCGCTGCTCGTGTCGCTGTCCGCGTCGCCGCGCGCCGGCGGGTTCGCGGCGTCCTACCTCGCGCTCCGCGCGTTCGCCGCACCGATCAACCTCCTGTACGTCGCGCTCCGCGAGGCGCGCTACGGCGAGGGCGACACGCGCTCGCCGATGCGCGCGTCGGTCGTCGGCAACGTCGTCAACATCACGCTCGACGCCGTGCTGATCCTCGGGCTCCACTGGGGCGTCCAGGGCGCGGCGATCGCGACCCTGTGCGGCGCCACGACCGAGCTCGCCACGCTCGCGTACCTGTCGTCCGCGCGCCTGCGTGGCGCGCGGATCTCCCGACGGGCGATCCGCGAGACCTGGGCGCAGGGCGCCCCGAACGGCGTGCAGTTCGTCATGGAGGTCGGGTCGTTCTTGATCCTCACCGTGATGATCGCGCGGATGTCGGCGGTCGACGGGGCCGCGCACCAGATGGTGCTGCACGTGATCAACGTGTCGTTCCTCCCGGCGCACGCGATCTCCGAGGCGGCGGCGGTGCTGGTAGGCCAGGCGGTCGGGGCGAACCAGGATGCGCTCGTGCCCCGGGTCGCGCGACGCGCGCTGCAGATCGCCGCGGCCTACACGTCGGCGTGCGCGATCGGCTACGCGATCTTCGGGCGCGCGATCGTGACGGCGATGTCGGCCGGCGACGCGGCGCTCGCCGAGCGTGCGACCCTGCTGATCCACGTCGGGCTCGCGTTCGTCGTCACCGACGCGGCGAACGTCATCTCGCGCGGCGTGCTGCGCGGGGCGAGCGACGTGCGCTACGCGGCGATCGTCGGGGTGGTCACGGCCTGGCTGTTCACGCCGCCGCTCGCGTGGCTCCTCGGGGTCCACCTCGGGTTCGGCGCCGCGGGTGGCTGGGTCGGCCTCGCGGCCGAGATCTTCGTCGGCTCCGCGCTGTGCTGGCGCCGCGTGCTCCGGGGCGGCTGGCGGGCGTCCGCGGCGCGCGCGCGCCGGACGATGCGCGCCGCGGCCGTGTGAATCTTTGCCATTGCAGGGGCGCAGGCCGATCGGCACTATCGCGGCATGCGGGCAGCTGTCACCGTCGGGCTCTTCATCACAGGGTGCGCGTCGGGTGCGTCTCGTCAGCAACCGGCCGGGGTCGACGCCGCCCCGGTGCCCGATGCCCCGCCGGTGATCGTCGTCGACGCGGCCGACGTCGACGCCGCGCCGCACCCGATCGACGCGTTCGTGCCGCAGGACGCCTGCGTGCCCCAGGTGACCGAGCTGCTCGCGAACCCGGCGTTCGATCTCGATCCGCAGGGCGTCGGCTGGACGCAGGTCCCGGCGCTGGACGCCATCGGCGGCCCGTTCTACCCGGTGACGAACCCGCCGCCAGGCCCGACGCCGATGTCGGCGCCCTATCACGTGTGGCTCGGTGGGCTCACCCAGGACGACTTCACCGCGACGGTGACCTCGATCACCGATTCGATCTACCAGGACGTCGTGGTGCCCGCGGGCACCACCCAGCTCGAGCTGACCGGGTTCTATTTGATCGGGACGACCGAGACCAGCACGGTGACGGACTACGACCACGTCGAGCTCGGGCTGATCCAGACGAACGGGACGCCGATCGAGATCGCGCACGCGGGCTCGAACCTGACCGCCGTCGGCGCGTACACGGCGTTCGCCAAGACGTTCTCGAACCCCGCGGCGCTCGCGGGTACCACGATCCGGGTGCGGGCGACGAGCACGTCGGACTTCTCGAACAACACGAACTTCTTCTACGACACGCTGTCGCTCAAGGCGACGCACTGTCCGTGACTCGGTCTGTGACTTGGTCTGTGACTTGGTCTGTGACTTGATAAGACGGTCGGCGGGCCGTCGTATTCAACCCGACGTTCGATTCGAAGAATCGGACGATCTTCGTCGGAAAAGTTCGAGATCGAGGTGGAGAGCAGTGCTAGCTTCCTCCGCATGTCCAAGCTCTCCTTCGCCCTCGCCGCTCTCATCGCAGTACCACTCGTGTCGTCGCCGGCATCGGCCGATACCAAGGCGCTGACCGCGGCCCAGAAGAGCCTCGGTGGCAACGCCAACGTCATCATCGGCGTCAACGTCGGCTCGATCGTCAGCAGCAAGCTGTTCCAGACGATGTGGCCGGCGATGCTCGCCAAGGGTGGCGCGGACATGAAGGAGGGGCTCGACCTCGCCGACAAGCAGTGCGGGCTCGATCCGCTCAAGGCGATCAGCGACGTCGTCGTGGCGATGGACAAGGACTCCAAGAAGGGCGTCGTCTACATCGGCCTCAACGACAAGCTCGATCAGGCGAAGCTCGAGGCGTGCACCGTGAAGATCGGCACGGCGAAGAAGAAGCCGATCCCGACGTTCAAGAAGACCGGCAATCTCGTCGAGATGACGCCCGGCGAGAAGGGCCGCGAGGGCGACAAGAAGTACTACGCGTGGGTCAGCGCGGACGTGATCGCGGTGTCGACCGAGGGTGACAAGGACGCGCTCGCGAAGTGGACCGGCGGCAAGGGGCTCGACAAGAAGGCGGGCCTCGGCGCGCTGATGGCGAAGACCGCGACGACCGGCGCGATGTGGGGCGCGGCGAACGTGTCGAACACGGTCGCGCCGGGAGTCGACGTCAAGGGCGGCTACGGCTCGGTCGGCATGTCCGGCGGGAACCTGAGCGTCGACGTCCACGCCGTGATGGCGGACGCCAAGGTCGCGACGGACACCGCCACCAAGGCGACCGCGCAGCTCGCGGCGGTCACCGGCGCGAAGGGTGCCGGCATCCCGCCCGGCATCCAGAAGGCGCTCAAGGCCGTCACGATCTCCGGCGTCGGCTCGGAGGTCGTCGTGAAGGCGGGCCTCTCCGAGGCGGACATGCAGATGCTGCTCGGCCTCCTGATGATGAAGATGTGAGCCGTCTGGTTACGCGGCGATCCGCGCCCGTTCGCCACGTTGCTTGACGATGTCGAGCGCGGCGACCCGGTAGCCCTCGGCGAGGGTCGGGAAGTTGAAGATGCCGTCGACGAACGCGTCGACGTCCCACCCGGCGAGCAACGCGACCTGGCCCAGGTGCACGAGCTCGGCGGCGCCCTCGCCGATGATCTGGACGCCGAGCAGGCGGCGGCCATCGGGGCCGGTGACCAGCTTGAGCAGCCCGTCGGGGATCGCGGCGATCTGTCCTCGCGCGAGCTCGGCGAAGCTGGCGCGGCCCACGAGCACGCCGCCGTGGCGCTCGATGGTCTGGCGCTCGTCGAGCCCGACCGTCGAGATCTCCGGAATCGTGTAGATCCCGATCGGGATCCACTCGGGGGGGCACGCCGGCCTCGACGCCGAAGCGGTGGCAGATCGCGCGTCGACCTTGCTCCATCGCCGACGACGCCAGCGACGGTGGGCCGATGACGTCACCGATCGCGTAGATGCTCGGCACCGCGGTGCGGCACGCTGCGTACACCTCGATCAGGCCCCGGGCGTTGGCGTGCAGCCCCGCGGCCTCGAGGTCGAGCCCGTCGACGTTCGCGACCCTGCCGAGCGCGCACAGCAGCTTCTCCGAGCGCACGAGCTCGCCGTTGTCGAGGGTCGTGATCACGCCGCCGTCGGGATCGAGGGCAACGTGGCGCGCGCTGCGCCCCGCTCGGAACACCCCACCAGCGCCCTCGAACGCGCTCACGAAGCGCGTGGTCAGCTCGGGATCGACGAACGCCAGCGGCCGCTCGGCGCGATCGACCATCGTGACGTGGACCCCGAGCGCCGCGAAGATCGAAGCGTACTCGTTCGCGATCACGCCGCCGCCGAGCACGCACAGCGACGTCGGCAGGTAGGTCATCGACAGGATCGAGTCGCTGTCGAGGATGTGCTCGTGATCGATCGGTACGTCGGCCGGGGCGCGCGGTCGCGATCCCGTCGCGATCATGATCGTGGACGCGCGGACGCGTCGGGGCGAGCCGTCGAGGCCGACGACCTCGACCTCGTGGGGCGACCGCAGCCGCGCACGACCGCGCCAGATGTCGATCGAGTTGCGGCGGAGCTGATCTTCGATGAAGCGCTCGTGGCTGGCGATCACCTCGTCGAGCCGGCTCATCAGGCCGGCGAGCCGTCGCGTCGGGTCGAACGGCGGGGCCACATCCCCGCACCGTCGCTGCATGCTCGCGAACGCGACCGCGGTCTCGCGCAGGGTCTTGCTGGGGATCGTGCCGTAGTGCACGCAGGCGCCGCCGACGCTGGGCTCGCGCTCGATCACCACCACCTTGTGGCCGAGCTTGGCCGCCTGGATCGCCGCCTTCTGGCCGGCGGGTCCGCTGCCGATCACGACGACCTCGACCTCGACCACGTCGCTCACGCGATCGCCTCGACCGCGGTGACGATCTCGACGCGACGGGCCAGCAGCCGATCGACGTCGTCGGGGTAGAGATTCAGGGTGGTCAGCGCGGCATGGGTTCGCACCGGACGGTCGTCGCTCTCGTCCAGCAGCAGGTGCGCGACCGCGTCGGCGAACTGGAGGAGCGCGACCGGGCGGCCGAGGGTGGGGGGTGGTGCAGGATCGTGGTGATGTCGGATCGCGCCGACCAGCGCCGGCCCGAGCTGCCACTGCTCGACGAGGCAGCCGCCGACGAACGCGTGGTTGGCCGCGGTGGCCGTCGCGAGTCCTTCGGGCGACAGCGGGACCTCGAGCTCGACGTGGATGTCGACCAGCGCCTGCAGGATCACCGCGCTCCCGACGTCGTGCAGGAGGCCGGAGAGGAACGCCTCCTCGACGTTCCACCGCCGCGTGCGCGCGATCTCCTGGGCGACGATCGCGGTGGCGAGCGAATGACGGAACATCTCCTTCACGGCGCGCTCGTGGCCCGGGACGGAGAACACGCGCCCCTGACAGGACACCACGAGGGCGATCTCGCGGATCGTCGCCACGCCGAGCCGCGCGACCGCTTGCTGGAGCGAGACGAGCTTGACCTGTCCGGCGTAGTGCGGCGAGCTCGCGACCCGGAACAGGTGCCCGGTCAGCGACGCATCGCGTCGGATGACCTCGGTGAGCTCGCGCGCGCCACACCCGGGATCGCTGGTCGCGTTGATCACGCGGAGGATCGCGTCGGGTAACAGCGGGAGGCTCCAGGCCTTCTGCTCGACCAGCTCGGCGAGGCGGTCCGCCGGCGTGGGCCGCGGCCTGACGCGGTCCGAACCAGGAGAGGAGGCTCGATGGTTCATGTACACGCTACTGGTTCGGCTGGAATGCCGTGGGATCAACCGCTTGCCGCGTGCGCGTCGGGTCCCGAGCGGCAACCGAGGCCGGCCGCTTCGCGAGCACGAAGTCACCATCGAAGTCACCGGTGGGCCGGCGGATGGTCTGGATGGCGTCGTCGGCGAGCCGGGCCAGCAGGCGTGGTAGGTCGTATTCGGGGATTGGGCCGGTCATCGGACGAGAGCGCCTCCCGATGGGGTTCGGCCTGCTTCCGGATCCGTGAAGGCTCGACGCTTGCTAGCCCCGCGCCGCGGCGAACTTGTTCGCTTCGCTCACCGCCGGCGAAGCCGAGCTGCGCCCAGCGGCGACGCCGATCGCGCCCGCCATCAACACCCGACCTGAACGGCGATGACGAGGGTCAACAGCGCGGCCATGACGCTCGTCATGATGGTGATGGCGTGCTTGTGGCCAAAGGTCTGAGGCTTGGTCGGTTCCTGATCGTGATCCATGGTCGTGCTCCTCGAAAGGGGTCGTCGAAACGGGTGAGTTGGAGGCCAGCTCGACCGTTCGGGGGACCGCGCGAGGAGCGCGAGGGGGTGGAGGTCTCGACGAGCCGCGACCTGGCGGGCCACGCCGCGAGCTGGGCGACGCCCGGTCGGCGCGCCCAGGATCCGACGGTCGCGACGAGGCAGGGCGCGTGGGGCAGATCGTTGGCGGTTCGCGTGCGGGGCGCCTGCGGGCGCGGCTTGAGCTCGCTCGCGCGCGTGACGCTGGTGGGGTGCGTCGACGTGGCGAGGCTGCGCTCGACGTGATCTGGTCCGGTCCGGTCGAGGCGCATCTCGGACGGTCGTCCGCCGATCAACGCGAAGATCGCGAGGACGCAGACGAGGACGACGCGTGATGGGATCGACCTCACCGCCTCAACGTGACATCTATCCCGCGATCGGCCAGCTCAGCGTCAGCAGATCTGGCGCGATCGCCGCGAAGCCGGCCCGCAGGCGTGCCGCGGTCGGGCGGCGCTTCGGATCGCGCGCGACCGCCGCGCGGAGCAGCTGCGCGAGCGGCCCGAGCTTGCGCGTCCGCTCGAACTTCGCGAGCACGCTCGCGGCGGGCGCCGCCGCGAAGTGTTCGTCGAGGACCTGCTTGAGGGTGTCACCGCGGATCAGCACCGTGTTGGTGAGGACCTCGAACGCGACGCACGCCGCGGCGTAGACGTCCGCGGGGAACGGCTCGGCCGTCGACCCCTCGGTCCACACCTCGGCGGCGCCGTAGTGCGCGCTGCCGCAGCCCGGCCGCAGCCGGCGTCCCGCGAGCCCGAAATCGACGAGCACGGCGCGGTTGTTCGTCGCCCGCAGCACGACGTTGGCCGGCTTCACGTCGAGGTGAGCGATCTGCACCTTGTGCATCGCGTCGAGCCCCGCGAGGAGATCGTCGACGATCGTCAGCGCCCGCGCCATGTCGAGCGACGGCTGCTCGAGCGAGCGCTCGAGGTTGATGCCGCGGACGAACTCCATGACGAGGATCGGCTTGGGGCGCGTGCTCGCATCGAACGTGATGAAGCGCGCGAGGTTCTCGTGGCCGGGGAGCGCGAGCAGCGCGCCGGCCTCCTCGCGGAACAGCGACTCGAACTCCTGCTCGGAGAGGTTCCGCGCGGCGCCGCCGGCGTAGTCCGGAACCTTGATCGCCACGAGCTCGCGATCGGCGCGCGCGCGCTCCTCCGAGCGCACCGCGAGCAACACCGAGCCCGCGGCGCCGCGGCCGATCGGCCGCACGACGTAGAAACCGCCGCGCAGCCGCGACAGCGGGACCCAGCCCGGGAGCATGCCCTCGCCGGTCGGGGCCGCCGCGGTCTCGTCGGTGTGGGGCCGGCGCGCCAGCCACACGAGCACGCGCTCGATCCCGGCCGCGATCGCGGGGGGCAAGCCGGAGCGGCCGGCGTCGATGACCGACGCGATCGCGCCCTCGAGCGCGCCGACGTCGCGCGTCCCGAGCGTCGTGGCGATCGCGCGGACGCCGCTCTCGATCTCGCTGCTGCGGTCGTCGGCGGTCACGCCGAGCCGGGTGCGCGCGCCGTAGCCGCGCCGCGCGAGCGTGCCGAGCTCGGCGCCGATCGCGTCGAGCGCGTCGGTCGGCACGCTGGCGTGCGAGCCCGCGGTCACGACGCGCAGCAGCTGGTTGCCGAGCCGGGCGAGCGACAGCCGCACCGACTCGACCCGCGGCGACTGCTCGGGCGGCAGCGCATCGGCGAGCTCGCCGATCCGCTCGACGACGACGCGGATCGCCTCGCCGTCGTCGGGATCCGACGCGGCCCACGTCGCCTGGTGCAGGCGCGCGTACGCGTCGAACGCGGCCTCGATCTCGGGCACCATCGACGCCTCGCGCACGATCGCGAAGTCGTCGTCCTGGAAGGTCATCGTCCAGGCGAGCAGGAGATCGGTGATCTCCGCGTGGCCATCGCGCAGCAGCGCATCTCCGGCGCGCGTCATCGCGGCCCACACCGCGCGTCGCAGGGGCGAGGCGTCGGTGGTCGCGCGCAGCATCAGCTGGCGGACGGCGGCGAGCCGGGGCTTGAGATCGGCATCGCTGGTCGCCCGGACGCCGTCGAGCAAGCGCACCAGGGCGCGCAGGCGCGCGATGCGCAGGCCACCGTGGGCGACCGCGCCGAGCTCCGGCCTGGCTTCGCGGGTGAGCAGGGCCCCCTCGATCTGGGCGAGCGAGCGCGCCAGGGTCGCGCGGGCCGGATCGCCGTCGTGCGCGAACGCGAGCACCGCCGACAGCGTGTTGTCGGCGAGCACCTCGCGATCGAGCTCGCGGAGCAGGCGCATCGAGTGACGGCGATCGATCGGATCGTCGTCGGTCGCGCGCTCGAGCCAGTCGGCGGCCGCGGCGATCTCCTCGACCGCGGAGCGCACCTCGCGGAGCGCGGTCGGGACGTCGCCGGCGTCGAGGCTCGCGCGCGCCACGGCGAGCTGGACGCCGAGCCCGTCGGGGCGCGGATCGGCGCCGAGCTCGTTCTCGAGCGCATGCAGGAGGGCCCAGCGCCCGTCGTCGGCGGGGGCCAGGATCGGGATCTTGCGGGTGGGTC
>JAPLLF010000683.1 GCA_026387715.1 Pseudomonadota bacterium | reverse complement strand
TCGCGGCCCGACATCGCGAACGAGCCACGCACACCCCAGAAGCGGAGCTTCACGCGGGCTTCCCATCATCGTTGGTCGGCCCGATCGGGAGCGTCATGCCCTCGAACGAGGTGAGCACCTCGATGCCCATCGCCGCGCCCTTCGCCAGGTACTGCGCCGCGACCTGGTCCATCTGGTCGTCGCCGTGCGACGGCGCGTGGTGATAGAGCACGAGCCGCTTCACGTTGGCCTCGGCGCAGATCTCGAGCGCCTGATCGGGCGTGGAGTGGCCGTAGTGCGGAAACCGCGTGTACTCGTCGGGCAGGAAGTGGGTGTCGTAGACGACGGTGTCGGTGTTCCGGATCCGCCGCACCAGGGCCTCGCGCATCGTGCCGAGGGCGACGCGATCGTCGTCGGACAGCGGCTCGGGTCCAGACAGGAAGTGCTGCTTGTGGAGCACCTCGTTGAACGGCGCGGTGTCGGCCACGTACGCCCACGACGAGCCGTCGCCCTCGATCCGATAACCGACGGAGCCGAACGGGTGGTTCAGCGCGATCGGCTCGATCTTGAAGGCGCCGATGGTGAAGTCGACGCCCGGCTCGACCTGGTGATACGCGAACTCCGCCGGCACGGCCTCGAGCGGCACCGGGAAGAACTCGTGACGGGTGATGCCGCCGATCACCTGGTGCAGCTCGTCGGCGGCGGTCAGCAGGGCGTAGATCGAGATCTTCGTCCCGGCGACGTAGGCCGGCGAGAAGAACGGCAGGCCCTGGATGTGATCCCAGTGCACGTGCGAGAGCAGCAGGTGATAGTGCTCGGGGCCGGTGGCCTCGCGCAGGAGCTTGTTGCCGAGGCCACGGAGCCCGGTGCCGGCATCGATGATGAGGCAGCCGCCGTTCGCCGAGCGCGCTTCCACACACGACGTCTGTCCGCCATAGCGAACCGTCGCCGCGCCGGGAACGGGATAACTTCCCCGAACCCCCCAGAAGGTGATCTGCATGACGGGTTGATGCCTCTTGCGGATTCTATCCCCATCGGGGCAAATCCCCAAAATCGCATGAACCCGCAACCGAGGATCTTGGTCATGGGCGCCGGAGGGATCGGTGGCTTCGTGGCCGCCACCCTGACCGAAATTGGCGCGGCCGTGACCGCGGTATCGACGAACGCATCGATCCGGGCGGCCGTCGACGCGACCGGCTACCGGGTCGTCGACGAGGGGGAGGAGCATACCGTCCGGGGTTGGGTGTCGCAGGCCCCGGAGGGCCGCTACGACCTGTGCATCCTGGCGACCCAGCCCCCGAACGTCGAGGAGGCCGCCCGGACGGCGCTACCCCACCTGAACCCCGACGCGGCGGTGGTCGTGCTCCAGAACGGCCTGTGCGAGGAGCGGATCGCGGCGATCGTCGGCGAGGAGCGCGTGGTGGGGGGCATCGTCGCCTGGGGCGCGTCGATGACCGAGCCGGGTCGCTACGAACGCACCGCGGCCGGCGGGTTCACCCTCGGCAGGCTGTCCGGCGTGGTCGACGCCGACGTCCGGAAGATCGCCGAGCTGCTCGAGGCGGTCGGCCCGACCACCACGACGACGAACCTGCGCGGGGCGCGGTGGAGCAAGCTCGCGCTCAACTGCGCGGTCTCCACGCTCGGCACGCTCGCGGGCGAGAAGCTCGGCCCGATCGTGCGCGTGCGGAAGTACCGCCGGCTCGCCCTGGAGCTGATGACCGAGGCCGTCCAGGTCGCGCGCGCCGAGGGCGTCGAGCTCGAGAAGGTCTCGGGCACGCTCGATCTCAACTGGATCGCGCTGACCGAGGCCGATCGCGCCGCGCGGCTGTCGGCCAGCCTGACCGCGAAGCACGCGCTGCTGCTCGCCGTCGGGTTGCGCTATCGCCGGATGCGCTCGTCGATGCTCGCGGCGATCGAGCGCGGCCGGACGCCGGCGATCGACTTCTTGAACGGCGAGGTCGTGGCGCGCGGCAAGAAGCACGATCTGCCGACGCCGTTCAACCAACGGGCGGTCGACGCGATCTGGGACATCGCGAACGGCAAGGCGAGCTCGTCCCGCGCGACCCTCGACACGGTCTGCGGCACGATCGACTGATCAGCGACGTCGACGTCGCCGCGCCGCGAGCCCGACCAGCGCCGCGAGCGATCCGGAGGATCCGACGTCGCCCGCGTCGCAACAGCCGCCGGCGGGCTTCTTCACCGGGGTGACGTCGGGGACCACCGGCGTGCCGTTACACGCCGGCCCGGTCGTACCGAACTGCTCCTGCAGGCCGCCCGACCCGCTCCACAGGGGGGCGCACACGTCGGCGCCGGGCGTGCCGGCGGGACACTCGAGCGGCCCGGCGATCTCGACGAACCGCGTGACCTTGGTCCAGTGCGCGGCGTCGGTCGAGCGCACGATCGCCTTGAAGTCGGGGTTCCAGTTCGCGCCGCAGCCGAACAGCTCGTCGCCGCGCTTGCCGACGCAGTCCAGCTGCGGCGCGTTGTTCTGCGCGTCGAGGTAGCCCTTGAGGGGCGCGAACGTCGCGCCGCCGTCGACCGAGATGAACGAATCGGCGGGGCCGGCGGCGACGACGACCGTCGACGCATCCAGGAACGTCACGTTGTGGATGTGGCTCGTCGTCGCGAGCACCTCGGTCAGCGTCGCCCCGCCATCGCGCGAGCGATACAGGCGGTCGCCGCTCGGCGGGTGGCTGTACTCGGTCGCGTAGAGGATCGTGTCGGCGTCGGTCGGCGACACGCCGACGACGTAGCTGACCGCCTGCTGGCCGAGCGTCACGCCGGCGAGCGGCGACTCGAACCACGTCGCGCCGCCGTCGTCGGTGCGCATCAGGTGCGCGGTCGGCGGCAGCTGCCCGCCATCGGGCGCGACCCCGGCCACCTGGTAGCCGGTCACGTAGGCGCGCTGCGGGTCGGTCGGCGCCACGAGCACCGACTTCCACCAGATCGTCGGTGAGCTCATCCCGCGCGGCGCGAACGTGACCCCGTTGTCCGTCGAGCGATACACGTTGTTCGGGTGCCCGCTGTCGGCGGTCGCGACCCAGATCTCACCCGTCGGGCCGATGTCGATCGCGTCGATCCACAGCTCGGCGATGCGCCCCGGATCGCCGACGGGCGCGTCCGCGGTCGCGGTCGTGAACGTGCAGCCGTTGTCGCGGCTGACGCGCAGGCCGTTGTACGTCGTCGCGAAGATCGTGCCGTCCGTGGCGATCGCGTACTTCGGATCGAACGCTCCCCCGTAGCCGATGTTCTGCTCGCAGACCCAGCGAAACGTGCAGTCGTCGTGGGAGATCAGCAGGCCGAACGTCGTGCGCACGTACTGCGAGTGAGCGTCGCCGGGCCGGAAGAACACGCCGTTGGTGAGCGGCGGCCGACCGTTGCCGAACGCGGTCGCGGAGAGCGCCGCGACGAGGGCGACCGAGCGGATCATCGCCTGCAGCATACAGCGGGTCGCCGGTCCTACGAGAAGGTCGCGACGACGGGCGCGTGATCCGAGGCGTCCTGCCCCTTGCGCGCGTCGCGGTCGACCGTCGCGGCCGTGCAGCGCTGCGCGAGCGTCGCGGTCGCGAACACGAAGTCGATCCGCAGGCCCTGGTTCTTGAAGAACGAGACGCCCCGGTAGTCCCACCACGAGTAGACCTTGCCCTCGGGGTTCTGGACGCGGAACACGTCGGTGAGCCCGTCCGCCATCAGGTGCTCGAACGCGGCGCGCTCGGGGGCGCTGCAGTGGATCTTGTCGCGCCACGCGTCGGGCGCCCACACGTCGAGATCGTCGCGCGTGACGTTCATGTCGCCGCACAGCGCGAGCGGCTCGCCGGCGGGGCGCCGGTCGAGGTATGCGCGCAGCCGCCCCAGCCACGCGAGCTTGTAGGGATACCGGTCGCTCGTGAGATCCTGGCCGTTCGGCACGTAGACGTCGACGATGCGAACGCCGTGCGTCGTCGCCGCGATCAACCGGGCGCCGTCCTCCTCGCCGCCGTCGGCGAACGTGGTCGTCACGTCCTCGAGGGGGGCCGTCGACAGGATCGCGACGCCGTTGTACGCGCGCTGCCCGAAGATCGCGGCGTGATAGCCGGCGGCCTGGATCGCCTCGAGCGGGAACAGGCTGTCCTCGACCTTGGTCTCCTGGAGGCAGAGGACGTCGGGCTTCGCCTTGCCGAGCCAGGCGATCAGCCGATCCTGGCGCATGCGAACCGAGTTGATGTTCCAGGTCGCGATCTTCACGGGGCCGACATCCTACCTCTCCTCACCTGCGGACGCTGCAACCACGGAGGTCAGCTGATGTCCTCGTAGCTCGAGCAGCCCGCTCGCACGTTGAGGTAAGCATGAAGACGTCGTCCGACCTCTCGCTCTACAGCATCATCGAACGGTTGCAGCGTCGCCTCGAACGACAGGGGCTCTCACCCGCGGCCTCCGATCGCGCCGTCTCCCTGGCCCTGCGCCAGATGCTGATGAGCCGCTAGCTCGTCGGCAGCGTCGCAGCGTCGTTCTTGGGGTCGAGATATTTCGCGAGCTTGCCCTGGATGTAGTCCTTGGCGCGATTGCGCCAGAGAAACCCAGGGTCTTCGCCGCGAAACTTGGCCATCCCACTTCCGAGGGAGAGCTCACCATCGATCTTCACGACGAGGTATTTCCCCATGAATCGGGCCTTCGTGGGATCCGCCCACGTGACCTTGATGCCATGACGATTCGCGAGGTACTGCCCGAGAACTTCGAGCCGCGCGCGCGCTTCCTCATCGGAGAGCGAGTAGGGAAAATCGATCTCCATCCTACGAGACATTTGGTACCACACTTACTACGGCGTCGGGTCGACGCCGCGTGTCGATTTGTCGAGCGCGACGCGTTGCGCATCCGTGAGCTGCAATTCGCACGCTTCGATGCCAGCGTGATCCGTGGCCTTCGCGAGGCAATCGCGCACCGGCCGGGACCACTTGCCGTCGCTACAAGCGGTGTCGAGAGAATCTCGCATCGCCGGTAGTTGATCGTGGACCTGTCGGCGCCGGGTGGCGTCGAGATCTTTGGCCGCCGCGAGCTCGTCGGTCGCGATCTTGAAGAACTGACCGCCGACCGCGCCACACGGCGCGCCATCACTCGCGGGCTTGCACCCGGCGAGCGCCACGACGATCACGAGGGCACGCACTGGAGAGGTTTGTCCGGCGTGCAGGCGCGCGTGTCAAGAAAACGTATATTGCGTTCGTGTCGACCGCGCGATCCCGATCGCCAGAGAGATCGATCGTGCTGGTCGTGGCGGTGGTCGCGATCGCGATGATCGTCGCGCACATCCGCGTCGTCGCGGGCGGCACCTGGGACGATCTGACCTATCACGCGACCGTCACGCCGCCGCGCATGGCCGCCGCGTCGGCGATCCACGGGCTGACCTGGCCCGCGTGGTGGGATGGCACCGGCTTCGGCGTGCCGCTGCTCGGCGAGGCGAGCCACGGCGCGCTCTACCCGCTGGCGTGGCTCGCCTCGACGCCCCGCGCGGTCGATCTCGTCGCGATCCTGCACGTCGTGTGGCTCGCCGTCGGCGTCGCGTTGTGGGCGCGGCGCGACGCGGGCGAGATCGGCGCCGTCGTCGCCGCGGTGCTCGTCGGCGCGAGCGGGCTCGTCGTGTCCTCGGCGCTGCGTGGCGCGCTGCCCGCGCTCGCGCACCTGCCGTGGCTCGGGCTGGCGGCGTCGCTGCTCGCGACGCGGCCGCGGATCGCGATCGCCGGCGTCGCCGCGGCGATCGGCGCGATCGCGCTCGCCGGGCAGCCCGGGATCCTCGTCGACGCGATCGCGGCGATCGGCCTCGCGATCGGCGCCGCGCAGTGGGTACCGGCGATCGTCCAGCTCGTGGCGCACGACGCCGTGGGCAAGGAGATCCACGCGCTGCCGCTGGCGCGGTTCGTCGAGCTCGTGATGCCTGGCAGCCTGGTCGTCGGCGGGCACGATCCGTTCGCGCTGCCGAGCCTGTTCGTCGGCGCGCCGCTCCTCGCCCTCGCCGCGACCGGCGTCGTGTCGAAGCGTCGCGTCGCGTTCGGCCTCGGGGTGTTCGCGCTCGCGCTCCTCGGTGGGCGGGTCGGCGCGCTCGACGTGCTCGGCGCACCCGAGCTGCACCTCGGCGTCCTCGCGATCGTACTCGGCCTCGCGACCGCGCGCGGGGTCGATGCGCTCGTCGCCGGCGATCGCCGCGCGGTGCTGGCGCTCGGCGTCGGCGGCCTCGCGACGATCGCCGCGCTGGTCGCGCTCGTCGTCCTGCGCCGTGCTCACCCCGAGCAAGCCGAGCAGCTCTCGGCCGCGCTCCTCGACGGGGGGCTCGCCCTGGTATGTCTCGCCGGCGTCGTCGCGTTCGGGGTCGTCGTTCGCAAGCCCCATGCCGCGGTCCTCGCGCTGCTCGTGGCACCTGGCTTCGGCGCGATGCCGCGGATCGCGCCGACGACCGAGCGCGACATCGTCGAGGCCGCGCCGCGCTGGGCGAGCCTGGTCGCGCCGAGCGGCCTCCCTCACCTGACGCGCGTGTTCCGGCCCGCGTTCATGCTCGACACCCCGACGCCGAGCCTCGGCGACGGCATCGTCACGCTCGCGGGCGACAGCGCCGATCGCTGGGACGTCGTCGGCGTGCGCAGCGAGGATCCCGCGCGCTCGATCCACGACGACGCCACCTGGCACGCGTCCGCCGCCGAGGGTGGCGCGATGCTCGATCGCTACGGCATCCGGCACGCGATCTTGCCGTCGACGGTGCTGATCCCGCGCAAGATCACGGCGCGATGTTCGCGATCGATGCCGACGACGCGCTCGCGCTGTTGTTCGCCCAGGGTGGCGGCATGGGCATCCCCCGCGGCACGATCGTGATCGGCGCGCGCGGCGACTCGCGCCCGTCGACGACGATGCCGGAGCCATGCGCGATCCGCGCCTGGAACCCCGGCGAGCTCGCGCTCGCGTGCACCGCCTCGCGCGACGGCTACGCGGTGGTCTCGTCCAGCCACGCGCGCGGCTGGAGCGTCACGGTCGACGGCGCCGACGCGACGCCGCTGCAGGCGGACGCGATCCGCCGCGCGGTCGCGGTGGCCAAGGGCATCCACGCCGTGCAGTGGACCTACCGCGCGCCCGGCTTCCGGATCGGCCTGTCGATCGCGATCGTCGGCCTCGCGGCGCTCGCGCTCGTATCGCTCGGGACGAGACGGCGTTAGGTTGGGGACCATGCGTGCCGCGCTCGCGATCCTCGTCCTGTCGTTCGGCTGTGCCAGCCACCCCGCGCCCTCGATCGTCGGCGCCCGCCCCGTCGGTGCCGCGACGCAGGTGCCCCTCCCCGGCCCTTGCGTCGACGCCCAGGCCGATGCCGCGACGCGGCTGGCCGAGGTCACCGCGCAGCTCGGCGACGCGCCGGCCGAGGTCACCCCCGCCCTCGACGTCGACGGCGACGGGGCGGCCGATCGGATGTTCTCGGCGGGCGCCGGGGTCACCACCAACACCCTGGTCTACGTCATCCGCGGCGGCTGTGGGCACTTCGTCGGCGACGTCGCCCAGCCACCCGTCATCGCCCCGGGCGCGACGCGTCGGCACGGGCTCGTGGATCTCCACGTCGCCGACAGCACGGCGTGCGAGGGCGCGCGCTGCGGCTGCGACGTCGGCGACCTCGTGTTCCAGTTCGACGGCACGAGCTACCACGTCGACGAGGTGACCTCGCGGCACGGCGTCGAGCGCACCTGTCCCGGGACCTGAGCGCCGCGCTCGTCACGGAGCGTCGCGCCACGACGGATAGCGCAACGTGATGTCGAGCTCGGCGAGCCGCTTGTTCGCGATCCGGCGATCCGCGAGCAGCATGCCGGCGATCTCCGGCGACACCGACGCCGCATCGACGCGTGGAGGGCGTGGCAGGCCGAGCTCGGCGGCGAGCGTGTCGGCGACGTCGCCGATCGGCGCGGGATCGTCGTCGGCGACGTTGATCGGCCCGGTGACCTCCGGCTGCTCGCCCGCCGCGACGATGATCTCGACGAGGTCGTCGACGTGGATTCGGCTCACGTGGCTGCGGCCGTCGCCGATCACGCGGTACGTACCCGCGCGCAGGCGCTCGGCGGTGCCGCGGCCCGGCCCGTAGATGCCGGCGACGCGCAGGATCGCGAGCGACGACAGCTTCGCGGCCGTCAGCACGCCCTCGCACACGACGCGGGCGCGCCCCGCGGTGGTGGTCGGCGCCAGCGGCCACGCCTCGTCGACCCACGCCCCACCGCCGGGCGCGTAGACGCCGGTCGACGACACGTAGACCACGCGGCGCGCGTGGCGGACCGCGCGGACGAACGTGCGCATCTCGCCCTCGGGGTCGGCGCCCGGTGGCGCGCAGCACACGACGACGGCGCCGCCGGCGTGGAGCTGCTCGACCGTGGCGCGGTCGGCGAGGTCGACGACCAGGCTGCGACAGCCCGGGAGGTTCACCGGCGACCGCCGGGTCACCGTGACGTCCTGTCCGGTGCGCAACAATCGGGCGGCGACGCGTTCGCCGGTGTAGCCGGCACCTACGATGATCCACGACATGACGGTCGCGAGTTTGCGCCGGCACGCGATCCATCGCTACGATCATTTTTCTGCGCGCGCTGCTCATCGGGACGCTCGGCCTGGCCTGCACGATCACGTGCACGCCCCGGGTGCCCGCGTCGTTCGACCCGCCGGAGGAGCTGCCCGCGGACCAGATCCGGCACTACGCGATCTGGTTCGGCGGCGCGCGGGTCGGGACGGCGGTCGAGACCGAGACGTGGACGCACGCCGGCGTCCGGCTCCGCCGCGACGAGGCGATGCGCTTCCTGCGCGGCGACACGCCGGTCGCGATCGCGACGACGATCGAGATCCTCGCCGATCGCGCGCTCGTGCCGTCGCACGTCGCGTGGACCGAACGCGCCGCGACCACCCGGCACGGCGAGGCCGCCCGCGATCCTCACGGCTGGCTGGTCACCACCGACGACGCGAGCTTCGCGCTCGACGGCGGCGCGATCCCCGCGGAGCTCGCGCCGCTCGTGATCCGTCGGGACGGCAAGTTCGCGGGCTCGATCTTCCTGCCCGCGCGCGGCTTCGTCACCGGCACCGGCCGGATCGATCCGGTCGCCCCGCACCGGCTGGTCGCGCGCATGCAGCTGACGAACGGCCCGCTCGTCGAGGCGACCCTCGACCTCGATCGGGACGGCACGCCCGGGCGGATCGTCGACGGCGAGGGCGTGATCGCGCTGCGCACGACCGCGGCGGCCGCCGATGCGCCCTACCCGCTCGTGGATCTCGTGGCCGCCGCCTCGGTCCCGATCACCGGGCACTTCCACGGCGATCGGTCGTTGTGGATCGAGCACCAAGGCGAGCTCCCGCAGCTCCCCGGCCAGGCCGAGGTCGGCGATCGGATCTCGATGTCGGCGCGGCTGCCCGGGGCGCTGGCCCCCGGCGCGGTCGGCACCGATCGCAGCCGCGAGATCGCGACGCTCGTCGCCGCGGTGCGCGCGCGCGTCGCCCCGGATCTCGGCGCCGGCAGCACCACGCAGCACGGTGCGCGTGGCGCGACCGCCGGTGATTGCACGACGTTCGCCCTCGCCTATCACGCGCTCGCGACCGATCGCGCGATCCCGACCCGCGTGGTCACCGGGCTCCGCGTCGACGGCGATCACCTGGTGCGCCATCGCTGGGCGGTGAGCTGGACGGGGCGCGTGTGGATCGCGGTCGACGCTGCGTTCGGGCAGGCCCCCGCGGGGGGCGATCTCGTCGGCCTCGCGATCCACGGGGCCGACGACGCCGGGCTGGTCTCGGGAGAGGCCGCGCTGACGCAGGTCCACGCCGCGAGCTGGTAAGGTCCGGCACGATGACTACGGTGACTACGATGACTCCTCCCCTGGGCGATCACGTGAAGCGCGTCGCGATCATCTTCTCCGGCGGCCCCGCTCCCGCCGCGAACGCGGTGATCTCGGCCGCCGCGAGCTCCTTCATCGAGGATGGCCGCGAGGCGATCGGGTTCTTCCACGGCTACTCGAACCTGCAGCACTACCACCCGATCACCCACCGGCTGATCCCCGACGAGCACTACCGGATCTTCACGGAGCGCGACCTGCGCGGGATCCGGAACACGCGCGGGATCATGATCGGCACCGCCCGCACCAACCCCGGCAAGGGCATCGACCGGCCCGAGCACCTGGGCGATCCGACGCGCACCGAGATGCTGCGCAACGTCTACAGCGCGCTCGTCGATCTCGGCGTCGACGCGCTGATCTCGATCGGCGGCGACGACACGCTCAAGACCGCGAACTTCCTCTACGAGTACCAGAAGCGGCTGCCGCCCGAGGCGCCGCGCGTGCGCGTGGTCCACGTGCCCAAGACGATCGACAACGACTACCGCGGCATCGACTTCACGTTCGGCTTCTTCACCGCGGTCGACGTGATGGCCAAGGAGCTCCAGAACCTGCGCGCCGACGCGATGGCGACCGGCAGCTACTTCATCGTCGAGACGATGGGCCGCAAGGCCGGCTGGCTGTCCTACGGCGTCGCGATCGCCGGCGAGGCCAACCTCGTGCTCGCGGTCGAGGACGTCGAGGGCACCCTCGCGATCACGCCGACCGTCGTCGACGGCAAGCCCTCGGAGCCCCGGCTGTCGATCGAGGCGCTCGTCGATCGGATCGTGGATCTGATCATCACTCGCGAGCACCGCGGCAAGCACTACGGGACCGTGGTGCTCGCCGAGGGCCTCGCCGAGATGCTCCCCACCGACGCGATCGAGGGGCTCCCGCGCGACGATCACGGCCACCTGTCGCTCGGGCGCCTCGACCTTGGCAAGCTCGTCGCGGAGATGGTGGCGAAGCGTTACGCCAAGCGCACCGACAAGAAGAAGAAGGTCACCGGCCTCCAGCTCGGCTACGAGTCGCGGTGCGCGCCGCCACACGCCTTCGACGTGATGCTCGGCAGCCAGCTTGGGATCGGCGCGTACCGGGCGCTCGTCGAGGAGAACCTCGACGGCCACATGGTGAGCGTGTCCGGCCAGCTCGACCTCAACTACGTGCCGTTCAACGACATCGTGAACCCGCTGACGCTCGTGACCGAGGTGCGGCTGATCCGCCGTGGCAGCGACTACCACCGCCTCGCCCGGTTCCTCGAGACGCGCACCGACAAGATCGGCGAGTGGACACCCGCCCAGCGTCGCGAGCCGTAGCGAGGTCGCGACGCGTCAGCTGCCGCTGCGGCACGCCCACAGCGCGCGCCGGATCGCCGCCTCGTCGAGCCCGTCGCCGATCAGCACGAGCTCGGTCCGCGGCGGTCCCGGCCACGCGCCAGCGTCGCGCAGGTCGGTGCGGATCCCGGCGCGCTCCACGAAGCCGCGCGTGTGATCCGCGAGGTGGACGAAGCCCTTCGCGCGGACGAGCCGATCGCCGAGCTGCGAGATCACCGCGAGCACGCGCGCGCCGACGAGCGGGGCGTCGTCCGCGAAGCTGATCGCGACGAGCTGGTTGTGGTGATGATGCCCGTGACCTTCGCCCACCTCCGCGCGGCGCGTCCCCGCCTGCCACGCGCGCAGCTCGCGCGGCTCGACGACCCACGCCATCATCGCCCGCGCCTCGGCGTCGGGAAACGCCGCGCGCTCGGCGTGCGGCGCGAGCGCGTCGAGCCGCGCGTGACAGCGCGCCACCGCCTCGGGCGAGGCCACGTCGAGCTTGGCGATCAGCACGCGATCGGCGGTGGCCGCCTGGTTTCGGGCCTCGTCGCGGGTCGCCAGCGCGTCGGCGCCTGCCTCGGCATCGACGACGCACACCACGCCCGCGGGCACGATCCGGTCGAGCAGCAGCTCGCCGCGGCTGCGTGGCCGCCGGATCCCGTCGGCGTCGTTGTCTGCCGAGCCCCGGCGCACGAGCCCCTCGAGGATGGCCGCCGGCTCCGCGATCCCGGTCGTCTCGAGGACGACGTGATCCGGCTGCGTGCGCGCCACGACGTCGCCGATGCCGTCCCACAGGTCGTTCTTGACGTCGATGGAGCAGCACACGCAGCCGCCCGCCAGCTCGAGCACGTCGCTGCCGCGTCCGACGATCAGGCGCGTGTCGATCGCGATGCGCCCCAGCTCGTTGACCAGCACCGCGATCCGCTTGCCCGACGCGACGCCGAGCATGCGGTTGAGCGCCGTCGTCTTGCCCGCACCGAGCCAGCCGGTGAGGATCGTGAACGGGGTCTTCACCCAGGCCCGCTTCCGCTGGCCATGATCGTCATGCCCCGCGACGAAACAGCACGCGCTCGACGACGTTGGCCAGCGTGTCGCGCACGAACGGCCGCACGATGAACGCGTCGGGGCCGGTCTCGGTCGCGACGTCGTAGATGTCGATGTAGGACGTCGTCATCATCACGATCGGGATGTCCGACGTGTTCTCGTCGACCTTGATGCGGCGACACACCTCGGCCCCGTCGATCTTCGGGAGATCGCTGTCGAGCAGGATCACGTCGGGCGGCTCGTGCTTCACCCGCGCGAGCGCGCTCGCGCCATCACGCGCGATCTGCACGACGTGACCACGCCCCGAGAGCACCTTGACGATCAGTCGGACGACGTCCTGTTCGTCGTCGATCACGAGCACCCGCGCCATGCCGTCCTCTATTCCTTGTCGATGACCGAGCGAAGACACGTCTCCGCCACGGACGACGTCCAGTCGCGCTTGTTGACGAAGTACGCCTGGATGATGCCGTTGCGATCGATGAGCACGCTGTCGGGCACCGCGGTGACGCCCCACTGCTGGGTGACCGAGCCGATCGAGCCGTCGCTCGGCGGGTCGAGCCAGACCTTGAAGGCCGTGCCCTGCGGCAGCGCGGCGTTGTACGCCTTGAGCGCGTCGTCCATCGAGACCGCCTTGCCCTGCGGACGCACGGCGTTCGGCGCGAGCGAATCGACGAGGCCGAGGAGCACGTCCGTCCACGAGCGATCCGAGGCGAGCGCGACGACGACGAAGTCGTCGCCCCCCATCTCGGCGGCCATCGCCTGCAGCGCCGGCTTCTCGGTCTTGCAGACGCCACACCAGGAGCCCCAGAAGTTCAGCAGCACGGTCTTGCCGCGCAGCGACGACAGCTTCACCGGCTTGCCGTTGTGATCGGTCGCGGTGAAGTCGGGCGCGCGCACCGGCAACGAGCACGGCTGGTTGTTGGGACACAGCGCCGGGCTGAGCGGACGATCGGCGAGCATGCCGCGACACGCCGCGACCGACTCGCGCGCGGCGGCGTTGGGCACCATCCACAGGAACATCGCGAGGACCGCGATGCCGATCAGCGCGACGCCGCCACCGACCACCATCGTGCGGGGATCGATCACGAACCCTTTCGGAGGCTGCTCGTCGGACATGGGCGCAAC
>JAPLLF010000316.1 GCA_026387715.1 Pseudomonadota bacterium | reverse complement strand
CCGATCACGTCGCGATAGGCGGCAGCGATCAGGTCGGTGGGATGATGGCGCCGCGCGACGCGGCGGCCGCCGTCGAGCGCGCGTGGAGCCGCGCGGCGGGCGCGTTCGATCTCACGCGCGTGCTCGGCGCGATCAAGCCCGAGGGCGGCGCCGTCGTGCTCGTCACCGACGGGCTCGTCGCCGACGACGCGGCCGCGATCGCGGCGGCGGTGAAGCTCGGCGTGCCAGTGCACGTCGTCGGCGTCGGCCCAGCCCCCAACCGCAGCCTGCTCGGCGCGATCGCGTCGGCGACCTCCGGCACCGTGCGGATCGCCAGCACGGCCGACGATCTCGGCATCCTCGCGCGCGAGGTGATCGCCGACGTCGCGAGCCCGCCGCCGCCGGTCGCGATGACGTGGGGCACGCTCGCCGCGAGCGAGCTCGTGCCGGCGACGCGGCCGCGCATCGGCGCCGGCCAGGCGATGCTCGTGCTCGCGCGGATCAAGACCGCGGGCCCGGCGAACGGGCGCGCGCGAGATGGCGTGTTCGGGATGTCGATGCTCCCTGCGCCGCGCGCGGTCGCCGGGGCGACGTCGTCACGCGGCGTGCTCGCGCGGCGGTGGGCGCGCGATCGGCTCGACGAGCTGCTGGCGAAGCGCGACGCCACGGCGACGACGGCCCACGCGCTCGCGTATGGCCTGGTGTCGCCGTACACCACGATGGTCGCGATCGGCGACGAGGTCGTCGTCGACGGTGGCGTCAAGCACAGCGTGGCGGTGCCGGTCTCGGTGCCCGCGGGCATGCGCTGGCAGGAGGTCCAGAAGCAGGTGCGCGTCGAGACAGAGACCATCACGACGAAAAAGGTGGCGGACAAGCCCGCCGACGAGAAGCCCGCGCCGAAATCCGAACCGAAGCCGACGCCCGAGACCAAGCCCGTGCCCGTGCCCAAGGTCGTGGCGAAGCCGGACGTGACGCGGCCCGTGCGCAAGCCGATCGCGAGCGGCCCGGCCGCGCCGACCGTGGCGCCGCAGGCCGACGTGCCCCGCGAGACGCGAGACGTCGGCGCGGCCGAGGACGACGGCGAGTTCGACGACGCGCGCAACAAGCGGCCCTCCCTCGACCTCGATCGCGGCGTGGCGCCGGCGCCGATGTCGCCGACCTCGACCGGCGCGGCGCGCATGTCCGACGGCGACGACGTCCGCGAGGAGGTCTCGATCGCGTCCTACGAGGGCTCGGCGCGGCTGCGCAAGCGCCTCGCCGTCTCGCTCGGTGGTGGCCTCGTGCATCAGCTCGACACCGCGGGGCTCGTCGCGCTGGACGCGCGCTACGAGTTCGGCCGCGCCACCATGGTCGGCGTCGACACGTCGCTGTGGCTCGTCGACGGCCTGCACGTCCAGGGGCGCGCGCTGCTGTCGTTCGCGCGGCGCGGGTTCTTCGACTTGCTCGAGCTGGGCGGCGGCGTCGGCCTCCACCTCGGCGACGGCGCAGGCCCGGCGTGGTCGCTGTCGCTGCGCCTGCGGCCGCACGCCCACGGGATCGGCGGCTTCCTCCGCTACGACGGCGCGTACGTGTTCGATCACGGCAGCGGTCGCGGTCAGGCCGCCGTGACCGGCGGCGTGGAGTACACGTTCTGAGGTAGAACCAGGCGTGCGCCACATCCGCCTCGTCGTCGAGTACGACGGCTCGACGCTGTGCGGCTGGCAGCGCCAGATCAACGGGCCGACCGTGCAGGGGCACCTCGAGGACGCGCTGGGCAAGCTGCTCGGCACCCCGACCCCGGTGGTCGGGGCCTCGCGCACCGACGCCGGTGTGCACGCCCGCGGGCAGGTCGCGAGCTTCCGGACCGCGCGCACGATCCCGGTCCACGGGATCCGGCGGGCGATCAACACGATGTTGCCGCGGTGCATCGCCATCCGTGACGCGACCGAGGTCGACGAGGCGTTCCACCCGCGGTTCTCCGCGAGCGGCAAGCACTACCGCTACACGGTGTTCACCCGACCGGATCGCTCGCCGTTCTTCCACGATCGCGCGTGGCATCACCCGCGCCCGGCGATCGACCCCGACCGGATCCGGGCGGCCGCGCCGCTGCTGGTCGGCCAGCACGACTTCGCGGCGTTCCGCGCGGTCGCGTGCGACGCCCGGACGACGATCCGCAAGATCACCGCGGTCGAGGTCTCCACGCCCGCGCCCGACGTCCTCGTCCTGGAGGTGTACGGCAACGCGTTCCTCCGCAACATGGTCCGCATCATCGCCGGCACCCTGGTCGAGGTCGGGACCGGGGCCCGCGAGCCAGCTCAACTGACCGAGATCATTGCATCTCGCGACCGCACCCAGGCGGGCATCACCGCGCCCGCGCACGGCCTCGAGCTGGTCACCGTGTTCTACGACGGCGCGCGTGTAAGCTCTGGCAGTTCCAAGCGTTGAGAGGGTGTCCGTGGCCTCCGAACCAGCCGGCGATTCCGGTGACCAAGCTTCGCTCGCAGAAGAGCAACGACTGGTCGAAGAGGCCCAACACGGCAACCTCGACGCCATGCGCCCGATCCTCGAACGTTACGCCGCGCCGCTCTACGGCACGGTGATCCTTCCCCGCCTGGGCAACACCGCCTCGGCCGAGGAGGTGCTGCGCGACACGCTCGCGACCGCGGTCGAGAAGATCAAGAAGTTCACGTGGCAGGGCAAGACGATCTACCCGTGGCTCCGCCAGATCGCGATCAACAAGGTCTTCGACCTCCACCGGCAGACCAAGCGCAGCAAGCGCCTCGCCGAGGCGATGGTCCACGAGCTGTCCTCGGAGACCGATCCGTCGACGCACGCCGACGCGCAGCTGATGGCCGCCGAGGAGCAGCGCGCCCATCGCGATCGCATCGAGGAGACGATGGACCAGCTGGCCGAGCGCTACCGGCTCGCGATCGAGCTGCGGCTCGTGCAGGAGCTGTCGCGCGAGGAGTGCGCCAGGCGGCTCGACGTCACGATCGGGACCTTCGACGTCCTGCTGTTCCGCGCCGTGCGCGCCTTCCGCAAACATTTCGGCGACTCGCCGACGAGGGAAAAGGGCACCCCATGACGACCGACGACGACGACGAGCTGTTGCCCGACCCCGATCCCGACGCGGAGCCGACCACGGCCGAGCGCGCCCACGCCAGGACGTTCGGCGAGCTCGTCGGCAAGACGTTGCTGGGCAGCGCGTTGCCGCCGGCGATGTCGGCGGACGAGCGCGCCCTGCTCGAGGTCGCGACGGTGATCCGCGCGGCGAGCGGAGGGATGACGCTGGCGCCGAGCACGCAGCGCGCGATCGTCGAGGACGCGCTCCGCCAGGCGATCGGCGAGTCCTCCAC